>JBEKYG010000094.1:0-10499 GCA_049511215.1 Acidobacteriota bacterium
AACCGTGCCGCCTGTCTCCTCCCCCTCCGGGCCGGCCTTCGCGGGGCTGCTGCGGCTTTGCTTCATTCACGGTTATCGGACGTCCTTCGATTTTTCTACCGTTGAATTCTGCGATGGCATGCTCCGCGCCCTCGTCAGTGGACATCTCCACGAAGGCGAAACCTTTGGAACGACCCGTATCCCGGTCCGTAATCAATTTCACGGAATCAACCGGCCCGGCCTCTGAAAACATCTCCTGCAATGCGCTTTCGGTGATCGTGTACGGCAAGTTCCCGACATACAGCCTTTTTGGCATACAACCTCCTGATCGTGGTATAGGTGCCGAACGGGACTAGGGTTTGAGCATCCCAGCTCTTGGGTCCCCGGATCGACAGCCATTTAAGAGGAAAGCCGAGAGCGCACTTTGTGGCGCCTATCCAATGTGAGGCCTTCGCTTCTTGGGAACATAGCGTCAAGGTAGAGGCGCAGATTCCGGCTTCCTTCAACCAAACTCTGTCACAATTCCGGCGCTTATGCAATAAATCTATCTCCGCTGCTCCGACGCAAATCCACTGGATCGCGTTGTTTATTTGCCGGCTCCCTGCCTACTATCGTGACCTGCAAGCGCTCGAAATCCACGAGATCCAGAAAGTTTCCATTCGTATCCTTCGCTATATCGCGGTTCCTTTATTGGGTACCTGTTTAGCCCTGTGGTCATCGAGATGTCCTTTAAGAGCAAAAAGCTGCCACGGATTTCACGGATTCCACTGATTTTATGAAGGCACTACCAAAAGGCGGTGTTCCTTGCAGCCTCCAGGATGCAGGCAAAGACGACGGCATTATTTGGTGCGCCTCGATACGCGCATGCCATATGCATATAAATTCGTGAAATCCGTGGAATCCGTGGCTGCTTTTGAAGGGGCTAAACAGTTATTCCTTGGCGAAGGCCCGCTTCCATGCGGCAAAGCTTCCGCCGGCGCGCCACGCTGCGAGCGCCGCCAGGCCCGCGGCCTCTCCGCCCTGCGAGAGCATGTACTCGACCCAGGCCCACCGCGCCGATACGGAACGGATCTCCACCTTTTCTTTTAGCCCGGCCCGCAGTCTCGAGAGTTTGTTTTCCAGGGAAGGAATGGACTCGAACGGAGCCCCATCCAGCGGCGTGTTGCGCTTGGCGACGAACGCAGAGATCGCCAGTGAGAGTGGGGCGATGCGAGCCAGCTCCAGGGAGAAGCGCACGAGTTCATCGATGTCATCGAGAGTCTCCCCAGGCAGCCCGATCATCTCGTAGAGCTTTAAACGCTCGAGATGAAGCTTCCGCGCCAGGTGAGCGGCGCCGACCAACTGCTGCTCGCTGGTCCGGCGTTGCACGGCGGTGCGCAGTCGCTGTGAAGCGCCATCCGAAGCGGTCGTCAACGTCCGGTATCCGCCTCGGCGCAGGAGCTCCACAAACTCTTCAGTCAGACGATCCGCGCGCAGGCTCGAGATGCCGACTTCCCGCCCGCTGTTCACAATTTCGCGCACGACATCCTTGATCCTCGGATGATCGGTGACGGCAGCGCCGACCAGGCCGACGCGTCGTGCCTGCTCCGGAATGAAGGACAGGACCTTGTCGGGGGGGACGAGGCGCATTCCGCCGTTGGTGGTGCGACGCATCACGCAATAGGTGCAGCCCCTCGAGCAGCCTCGTTCGGGCTCGATCAGAAACATCGATCGCAGCACGGTGTTTTTCGTGATGATCTGCGAGCGTGCCGGCAGACGATCGTCGTTGGCTTTGCCGATCGAAGGCAGATCGAGGGTCCTGCCAGGCGCAAAACACCCGGGGAGCGACGCAAAATGGTTGAGAAGCGCCGCGCGCTCCATCGATGCCGCCGCATCCAGGAAGGTGTGGATCAGTTCCTCAGCTTCACCAAGTAGCATCAGATCCACGAAGGGCGCGAGAGGCAGGGGATTCGAGTAGGTCAGCGGCCCGCCGGCCACGATCAGCGGATGCTTCTCGGTGCGATCCTTCCGCAAAAGAGGAATGCCGCTGAGATCCAGGACCTCCAGCATCCCGGTGATTTCCAGCTCGTAGGAAACCGAGAAAGCGACCACGGGGAAGTTCGCCAGCGGCGTTTCGCTTTCATAGGTGAACACCGGCATGTGCAGTCGCCGGTAGTTGCCTGGGTTGTCGGGCAGGAAGGCGCGCTCCGCGGCCGTGTCGGCGTGCAGGTGGATTTCCCGATAGATGGTCTGGAATCCGAGCGAGCTCATGCCGATCGAGTACTGGCTCGGGTAGCATAGGGCAACGCGGAGCGGCGTCTGCGCGCGGAGCGTGCCTGCTTCCTCGCTGGCGCGCTGTCGCACCTGAGAAATGATATCCCAGGAATTCATGGCCACATCAAACCCCGCGCACGACGCCGGGCCAGATGATCTTGTGCAACTGCAGCTGCATGCGCACCGGAAGCCCGCAGTCCATGACCCAGCGCGCGAGATCGGCGTAGGCAAGCACGTTATATACTGGAGAAAAAAGCACGACGCCCACTCGCGACGTCAGATCGTAGCGGACGATGACGTCACACGCCCAGTCAAAATCCGCCCGATTTCCGACCACGAATTTCACCTCATCATTCAGGGTCAGCTGCCGGATGTTATCGTAGTGGTTGTGCTCATGCATGCCGCTGGACGGGCATTTCAAATCCATGATCTTGTGCACACGCGGGTCGAGTCCGTGCAAGGGGACCTGGCCGCCGGTCTCGACGCACACCGTATAGCCGCTCTCGAGCAAGGCCTGGAAAAGTCCGCGCACATCAGGCTGGAGCATCGGCTCGCCGCCCGTGACCAGCACCAGCTTGGCCGGATGAGAGCCGATGGCCGAGAGTATTTCTGAGATCGACATCTCTTTGCCTTCAAAGAAGGCATACTCCGTGTCACAATAGGAGCAGCGCAGGTTACACGCGCTCACGCGAATGAAAATGCAAGGCCAGCCCATGTAGCTGGACTCACCCTGAATGCTGCAAAAGACTTCATTTATTTTCATGATGAGTGTTCATTGTAGCAGGCAGTGGCGGCCACTTGTAGACAGAAGCTGAAACTACGAGGCCCTGGAGCGGTTTCGCTGCGAGCAAAAAAACCTCACCGCCAATGCACGCGGAGCAAAACAGTGAAACCGCGGCTTCTCTTGCCGGCGCCCAAGCTCTTTGAGATCCTTGCGGTCGCCGCGGTTCGCGCAGTTACTGCTGACGTGATTTTCCTGAGACGCGGATGGTTGTGTCCTGCGCCACCAGCCTGATGACGACGACTGTGATGTTGTCCGACCCGCCCGCCTGATTGGCCGCCTCGACAAGCCCGTTCGCGATCTCCTGTGGAGTCTCATCCGGATCGGACAGTACCTTGCACAGGCCTTCCTCCGTAACCCCATCCGTCAAGCCGTCCGAGCAAAGCAGGTACACATCGCCGGCGCGCCCTACGCCTTCTTCGATGTCGATTTCGACCTGGGAATGGGACCCTATCGAGCGTGTGATCAGATTTTTTTGCGGGTGTTTGGCGAGATCCGATTTTTCAAGCACCCCGTTCTCGTAAAGGTGCCAGACGAGCGAGTGGTCTCGGGTCAGTTGTTCGAGAACCCCGTCGCGCATCCGATAGGCGCGTGAGTCGCCTACGTGCGCAATGTAATATCGGTCGCCGCGGAAAAGCAAAGCCGTCAGGGTGCTTCCCATGCCCGCCAGCGATCGGTCATTGCGCTGGGCTTCGAACACCCGGGAATTCGCTTCCAAAGCACCCAGCCGAAGCATCTCCGCGGCATCCTCACTTGCAGCGTCGTGTGCCGTCACCCATTCGTTGATTGTGGAGGCAGCCAATTGACTGGCGACTTCGCCGGCTGCGTGTCCGCCCATGCCATCCGCAACCAGTGCCAGTCCGGTTTCGGTGTTTGCCACGAGAGAATCCTCATTGGAGGTTCTGACTCTTCCCAGGCTGGTCTGGCTACCATATTGAATTTGCAATTTTCACCTGTTATGTCGATTTTCCCTAAACATGGAATTGATCTTATAACACGTGAACACAGCGGCTTCAAGCTTGCTTGAACATCCAATGCAATTCAGACAACGCAAACAAGACGGTCGGAGGTCGGAGGTCGGCTTCTATGATATGATATGCGGGCGATTGCAGTGCATTCGACAGCCACGAATCAAAGGCCTTGATATGAAACCCAGGCATTTTCAGGTCAAAATTGTTCTGCTCGCGGCCAGCCTGCTGGCATGGGGCGTGAGCTCATTTCCATTTGCCGGCGTCAGCCGCGTGATTCAGGAACGCTATCGCGGCAGCTATGAAAATAAGGCGCTTTTCCTGAAGCTTCCGATCTTCTCGGATAAGCAGTATGTGTACATCACCGGACAGGGCTTCAGGCATGATCTGGCGCCAGGAGCTACGCCGCGTTTTAAGGTCGGTGATCAGCTGCGTGTGCTTGGCATCGATTTTAGCGGGGATGAGATCAAGTTCAAGTTGGGGGAAATCGCGGGCCAGGGCGTGGTGGAACTCATTTTCAAGTTTAGTGCCCCCCTGCAGGAAGATTTTCCAAACAGCAGCGTATTTGACAAAGCCCTGGGAGCCACCTTTACGGAAGGCCTGAGGTACACGGAGCTTGACGATGCCAAGCGCGCCTACGTTGAACAGGAGTTCGATCGCGCGGCACGCGACATCGCGACCACGTCCGGGACCAATCGGGATACCGTCCTGAAGTACGTGGCACCCTTGCTGCCCGCCTACCAGGATGCGACCCATGAGATCGAAAATCTCCAGACTCGAATCCAGGATCTGAGCAAGCAAATCGATAAGTCCCAGGCCGACAACCGGAAGCTGGAGTCTGAGTCCAAGTCCCAGCAGGCCGAGAACGTTCGGCTACGCAATCAGGCGGCGAGCCTGCAGGAGAAGATCGACAACTCGACTTCCCAGTTATCGAGACTGGGTGAGGATCTACGCAGCGCCAAAGGGGTCTCGCAAAGTTACCAGCGGGAATTGACCAATTTGCAGCGTTCGCTCAAGATCAGAATCGATCCTGGCCGGGACCTGGCCTCCCAGATAGCCGAACTGGGTCAGGTAATGCAGAAAATTCAAAAGGAAAACGACGACCTGCAAGGCGAGATCGGGTCGCTGCATGCCAATCTCGAAAAAGAGCAGGCGGACAATGCCAAGCTGTCGAGCGAGAAGCAGGATCTGGAGAACTCGGTGCGGCAGAAGGAAGAAACGATCAAAACACTGACATCCAAGGAGGACTCTCTCGCCCACCAGTACTTCCTGCTCAAGCAGACCAAAGACAACCTCGAGAATGTCTCGCTATCGATCTCGAACCTTCACACCCGCGTGGTGGATGAAAAAACAGAGGCCGGCGTCCAGTCCGGCAGGATCAACGCTTATCTTGGGGAAATCCTGATCGGTTCATTCGAGTGGCGTTTCCCGGAGCGCCTGAATGCCAACGAGGAGACCGATGCCGAAGCCTACTTCGCAACCGAGTCGATCGACACAGTGCGGCTCACCTCCGCGGAACGGCAAATTCTGCAATCGCTCGGAGAGCGCTTAAAGCTGCGGGTAAGTCTCGTGTCCCGCTCGGACTCCCTCGAAGTGAAGCCCGAGAAGGAAGGCTCGCTTCAGGAGATCGGCGAGAGGGACCGCGCCACATGGCGCTGGCACCTTACCAACCGCGGCACTCGTGACAGCCGTCTACTGTTAGCGGCGCAACTGGTCAACAAGAATGGAGATGATATTCCTCTAATCCAGGCGGAGCAGTTGGTTTCTTCCTCCAACCTTGTGCGGCAGGTGCGCAATTACCTCCAACCGATATCGCTCGGGCTCGGAGCGGTCCTCGGATCCCTGCTCGTCTGCATCACCGGCCTGTTCCGACGGGTAAGGCATGGCAGCCCTGCTAAAGAACGATCATCCCCCGAGCCCTTCGCGGGACGCAAGCAGCTTTAGCCTTGGACTGCGATTCGAAATTCGAGATTCGAGATTTTGGAATTTCGAATCTCGAATCTCGAATTTCGAATCGCAATAATCAGGTTTTCAGGTGGAGCGCAGCCAGGCGGCGAACCATGGCGGCATCCGCCGGTTTGAGAAGGCGGAAGTTGTACTTCTTGTTGTTCCGGGTGCGGATCGAAACCTCCTCTCCCACCACGGTAAAATTCTGCAGGTTGGTATAGGCCTCAAAGAAGCTGTGGTCCGTTTCCGTAGTCTTAAATTCCACCCCATCATCCGTAATGCGGAGCGTTCCCTTGCAGCTGGAGAAGACGTGCTTGTGTTCGACAGCGAATGGGGTTGCCTTCATTGCGTTTAACTGCATGCGTTCCTGCAGGTCATGAATCATGCTCTGGATGCGCTCCGGGGCGTACTTGTCGACACCACCCAAGGCTTTGGCCCTTTCCAGATGCTCCGCGGCCTGGCCGAGGTCGTTGCGGTGCCGGTCGTAGAGGATTCCCAGGTTGAGATGGGCGTAAGCATTGTTGGGGTTGAGGGACAGGCATTTCTCGAAACTCAGGATCGCAGTGTCGAGCTGCTTCTGTTCGAGGTAGATGGCGCCCAAATAGAAATAGGCCTCATCGCTGTTAGGCTCGAGCTTTAGATACTCCTGCCACTCCGTCAGAGCTTTTTCCTGCGCGCCGGTCCGATAGGCACCGAGGGCGGAGGCGCGCAGATTGATTACCTTGTCACGGGACTGCTGCTGTTCTTCCTGTAGCCGCTGAAGCCGCTGCTGTTCCGACCGCGCGGCATCTGCCAGTCTGGCATCAATCGCCACAAGGCGCGAGGCACTGTATTTATCGTCCGGGAAGTACTGCAAGGCGAGCTTGAATTCAGTGCGGGCTCCTTGCAGATCTCCGCCTGTGAGCTTCGTGTCTCCCCGACTCTGTAGTAGCTCCATGAGGTGTGTCACCGCGCCCTGCGCGTACACATTTTTCCTATCGAGGCGCAAGATGCTGCGCAGAGCGTCCCAGGCGTTGTCCTTCTCCGGGGGCAGCAGCACACCCGCTTTCAGAGCCGCCTCCGCCTTGTTCTTCCAATCTTCGATCTGCTTCTCCCGTCCCTTCACGGCGGCATCGATCTTGGCCGAAATATCAGCCAGCCGCTCGTTGATGGAAATGTCATTGGGGAAAATGACTGCGAGGCTCTTGTACTCATTCTCGGCGGAGAGCCAGTCCTCGCGCGCATAGGCAAGGTCCGCCTTCTGGCGCACAGTCTCAGCCAGCTTGGCCTTGACATCGGCTGCATAAGCACTGGCTGGGTCAATCGCCAGGATCCGGTCGGCAAAATAAAGCACGTTGTAGTCGTCCGGGGGCGGTAACAGGATGTTTTCCTGCTGAGCGTTCTCCAGCTTTTTCTTCCAGGATTCGACCTCGGCGAGCTGTTCATTGGTCAGGTTGGCAACCAGCGGCTTGAGTGCCATATGGATGTTTTCGGTGGAGTAGGGCATCACTTCCACCTCCTGCACAAACTCATCATAGCCGTCCTTGACCGCCTTTACCTGGTGCCCTCCAGACCGCAGATCGCCCAGGGTGATCGGGGAGGTGCCGCGCTGCTTGCCATCCAGAAGAATCGTGGCGCCGGCCGGCGTCGTCTTCACCACCAGGCCCCCATACTTCGGCTTCATGTAAAGATAGGAAAAGACTGCGATGAAGCAAATCAGGCCGGTCAGCATGAGAATCCCCAAGCTGAGCATAAGCGTTCGGACCTTGATTTGCGCCGGCTCGGCAGGGTACGCTTCGGCCTCTGGTACGCTGCCGGGCTCGGGCTGAAGCTCAGCGCCGTCCACAGGACAAAACGCAAAAGGATCAGGATAATACTTGCTGCACTTGGCGCACTTTTTCATCGGAGCTAAAATAGCACACTCGGCTCTCGCAGGTGAAGCAATTGGCTGGTGTTGGGTGCAATCAGAAGTGCGACTCATCGGTGCTTGGGATTGGGAGGCGGGCGCGAACATTGCCGGCGAAGTATTGGATTGAGGGACCCTGAAAGGGTCCAGCAGGACAGCCCAGGGCGCGAGCCCTGGGAACAACCGGCGCTGCCAGGATTGAGCCCTGAAGGGGCGAAGCAGTCTGCGTCGCCCTTACAGGGCTGATCCCAAGCTATGACACCTTATCCCAGGGCTCATGCCCTGGGCTGTCCTATTCCGCCCTTACAGGGCTGGGATAGGAATTGAGTCGCTCTTCTAATTGCACCCGCTAGTGTTGATTGCCTGCCGCCTGGCAGGATCGAGGGAGGATGATCGTGACTATCGCTGAGGCACTCACGCAGCCAAAGATCCTGGAATTGGGCTGTGGCTGTACCAAGCACCCGAACGCCGTGGGGATCGATCGGATTTCCCTGCCCGGCGTGGATGTCGTCCACGATCTTAACCGGTGCCCGTACCCGTTCGAAGACAATACCTTCGACGAAGTCTATGCCATCCACGTAATCGAGCATCTGGACTCTATTCTCGCGGTGATGGAAGAAATATATCGGATCACGAAGCCGAATGCCCGCGTGGTCGTCATCACGCCCCACCATAGCGACGCCATCTCCTGGCAGGATCCCACTCATAAATGGCATTTGAACTCATATTCGTTCAGCTATTTTGAGCCCACGTATCACACCAACTACTATACGGCGGCCCGCTTCGTGATCAAGAGCAGGGAGGTTGAGCTGGCATCCATTTGGAAGTCGCTGGGCATTCAGTATCTGGTCAATCTCGACCATCGATTCCCCGCCTTTCGTTTCGTCAGAAAACTCTGGGAACAGCACCTCTGCTACATTCTGCGCGGGAAACAAATCACGTTTACCCTGGAAACTGCAAAACCCTGAAACCTCCGCGCAGAGGGCGAAGAAAGGAGTGGTTTTCTCTGCGCCCCCTGCGTTGCGAGTTTTTGAAGATTCAGATCATGTCGAATTTCGCGCGGGCGAGAAATTCCCCGCCACCAGGGCGACCCATCACTTTCCCCTCACGGGCGATGATCTTGCCACGCTGGAGTACCAACCAGGGGGAGCCATGTGCCCTCATCCCCTCATAGACGCAATAATCGACGCGGGAGAGTGCTATCGCCTTCGAAAGTATCTGATCGCTCTTGGGGTCGAAGACCACCAGATCGGCATCACTTCCCACCGCGATGGTTCCCTTCCGAGGGAACAAGCCGAACATCCTGGCCGGCATGGTGCAGAGCAGATCCACCATGCGATGAACCGAGATCCTGCCACCCTGGACACCGGCGGAACTGATGGCAGACAGCCGCTCCTGCACGCCTGAGAATCCGCGCGGCGCCAGGATAAAGCTGTCGCTGCCAAGATCCTTCTGGCCGGCATAGTTGAAGGCTGTGTGATCGCTGCCGATGACATGGATGTCTTCCGAACGCAATGCCTTCCAAAGAACTTCCTGGTGCCAGGCGGGCCGCAGCGGCGGCGTGAGGAAGTATTTGATGGCCTCGTTTTCCTCATAGCGCTCGCTGTTGAGGAGAAGATAGTGAGGGCAAGTCTCGGCATAGACAGGCTGTCCTCGATCCCGCGCGGCCTTGATCTTTTCGACCGCGTGCGCCGAAGACAAGTTTGTGAAATATACGGGTGTGCGAGCCAGGTCCGCCAGGGCAATGACACGCGCCACCGCCTCCGCCTCCACTTCCGGGGGGCGGACTGCCGGGAGATACTTGGCCGTACTCTTCCCCTCCGCGGACAGGCGTCGCCACAGCAGATCAATGACCTCTCCGTTCTCAGCATGGACGCAGGCGAGGGCGCCCGCGGCAGTTACCCGTTGCAGGAACTCGATCACGCCCGCATCACTGACGCGGTGTTCGCCCGTCCCCTCGAGCGAGATCTTGAAGCTGGTAACGCCGGACTCCACCATTGCGGGAATCTCGCCCAAGACGGTGTCGTTCATCTCGGCGAGCGCGATGTGGAACCCATAGTCGACGACGGCGCGCGTCTCGGCCTTGACCTTCCATGCCTCCAGCGCTTGCGCCAGTGTGGCCCCTTGTGCCTGCTGTGCGAAATCGACCACGGTCGTGGTTCCTCCAGCGGCGGCAGCTGCCGTGCCGGTTTCGAAGTCGTCAACAGTCGTCATGCCGTCGGCCTGTGCGTCGAGATGGGTGTGGACATCAACCCCACCGGGCAAGACCCACTTTTCCGTCGCATCAATGATCTCGCTGGCGATCTTGGAAATCTCTCGTCCGATCTCGGAAATGATGCCGTTCTTGACCAGGATGTCCGCCTTGTACATGTCCGTGGCCGTGATGATGGTGCCGTTTTTGATCAAGGTCGTCATAGGTTCTCCAGCAGGCAAAAATGGGATTCATCGATCTTGGATATTGGATTGCAGATTTTGGATCGGGTTTCCCTTTTGCGCATACGCTCCCGTTCTTAGAAAATCGCATAATTAGGAAAGGTTGCTTGCTTCTTGCAGCCGGTGTTTCGTGAGCTTGCATGAAGCGCTTCTTCCAGAGGATCGGAAGCGGGCACGCACAGTAAGGCAGCGGGTTTGCGGCGCTGCGGCGGCGGGCGTCTCTGTGGCAGAGAGGACAAGCGCACGCTCGGAC
>JBEKYG010000095.1:0-10496 GCA_049511215.1 Acidobacteriota bacterium
CTGTGCCCTTAGTTGTTCCAGCTGATCAATCAGGGTGTCAGGCACATCCTGCGCTTCCTGCGATTGCAGCGCCTGCTGTCGCTGTGAAAGTTCTTCAGAAAAGCTGCTCCAGAGATGGGAGAGCCGGGCAATCTCCGACCGCTCTTCATCGGTGCGGCCGCTTGACTCAACCTCGCGCAGGTCGGTCTCGAAAAGAGTTCGATACTCTTGGAGCTTTTCCTGGTATTGGCGATCGGTCGGAAATACGAAGGACTTTTTCGTGAACTCCTCAACCAGTTCAATGTCGCGCCTCAGCTGCAGGGCGGTTGAGGCGGCTGGGATGTTCACTGTAGAGAGCCTGGAGATGATCGACTGCATGCGGTGGATTGTGAAGACTTGATATGCGAGAAGCCCCACCATCAAGGCGATGAGGATTCCATAGCCCGAAATCACCTTCGTGGATATTCTCATGCCACGCCAACGCCCTCTTAGGGGTTCGAGATCCCCGGCATTCTACTCCAGTCCATAGAATTTGAGCTTGTTCCGGATGGTTTTCACGTCGAGGCCCAACTGGCGCGCCGCTTCTGCCTTATTGTTGCCTGCCCGTTCGAGTGTCTTCAGGATCAGCTCCTTTTCCGCCTCGGCGGCCGTAACGCCGGCAGGCAAGACGATTTTGGCGGCAGAGCCTGTGTGTGGGGTCAGCACATACGCGGGCAGATGGTGGCTTTCGATCCAGTCCCCACGCGCCAATATGACAGCCCGCTCCATAATGTTTCTCAGTTCCCGCACGTTCCCTGGCCATGGGTAGATCTTGAGTAGCTCGAGCGCCTCTTCGCGGAGGCCCTCGACCTTCGTGTTGTGCTTCCGGTTGAACTCGCGGATGAAGTACTGAGCCAGCAGTGGCAGGTCGCCCTTGCGCTCCTTTAGCAGCGGGAGCGCAATGGTGAAGACGTTCAGCCGGTAGTATAGATCCTCGCGCAGCCGGCCGCTCGCAACCGCTTCACCTGGATCCTTGTTGGTTGCCGCGAGCACGCGCACGTCGACCGGGAACTCGTGACTCCCGCCCAGCCGCCGCACCCGGCGATCCTCAATTACGCGCAGCAGCTTGGGTTGAAGCCCCTGAGGCATCTCCGCGATTTCGTCCAGGAACAATGTCCCCCGGTTCGCCTGCTCGAAACAACCCGCGCGCAACCCGATGGCTCCCGTGAAGGCGCCCCTCTCATGGCCGAGGATTTCGCTCTCCATCAGATTCTCGGGAATTGCCGCGGCGTTAATGGCGACGAAGGGACCCGCCGAGCGGTTGCTCATCTGATGGATCGTGCGTGCCGCAAGTTCCTTTCCAGTGCCGCTCTCTCCTGTGATGATCACGGAGGCGTCCGTTGAACTCAGGCTCTGGATCAGACTGTAGACTTCGCGCATGGCCTTGCTCGAGCCGACGAATTCACCAAAGCCGGTCTGATCCAGCTGGGAAAGCAGACGCTGCGACCTGCGCCTGAGCTCAAGATCATTCTCCGTAGCCTGGAGAATCGCCCTTAACTTGGCATAATCCAGAGGTTTGGTGACGAAGTCCCGCGCACCTTGTTTCATGGCCTCGACCGCCAGGTCGATACTGCCTTGCGCAGTCATCAGCACCACAGGGCGATTGGGACGATCGGCCTTGAGAGAGCGAAGCAGATCCAGTCCCGAAAGCTCCGGCATGACCACATCGGATATGACGATGTCCGGGTCGTAGCTTTGTGCCAGTTCCGCGGCCGCGTGGCCGTCACCAGCGGTCCGCACGTCGAAGCCCCATCCTTGCAGGCGCATCTCGAAGACTTCCCGCATGGTTTCCTCGTCATCTACCACCAGGATCTTCGTTTTGCGATTCACCATGGCAACGACCCGCATGTTGCCGCAAGAGATACAACGACGGCGTGAGAAGTCATATTTCCTTTCCCTACGATCTTAGATCTACAACTTCCGGCCGGGATATCTGGGATCAGGTTTCTCTGGCAGCATTCTGGGGATAATCCCTTCGGTCCCACAGCTCCGGGCCGGGCATGTGCGCACACACTCCCTGCTGCAAAAACCTAGTATACCCATGGGATGGCGCGCTGGAGAAGGTCAATCTGCGCATATGCCTGAAATCCCTTCCACAGGCTGTGGCGAATCACACAACGACTCCCTCCGCCATATTCCCTTGAAGGTCTTCGGGGTTACTGTTTTTTGCTGAGCAGTGTCTTGATGTCGGCGGGAAGATCGAAACGGTCCTTCGCAATCTCTGCATTGAATTGAACGCTTTCGATGTGCGTGTCAATTTCCTGAGCTAAAATCATTCTTTTCTGTTTGTGAGGGACCATTACGCCGTCGACGCTCCTGTAATCCCCCAGGAAAGTATCGGTGGGAATCTCTCCCAACGTTGGCGTCAAGCTGGTCATGGAGATCTTAACGAGCAAGCCCGATTTTTCGTCGTAGTACTGCTGGATCGGCTTTCCCTCTTTCGCTGTCAGCACGACCTTATAGCACGGTTCATGGTCGACCATTTCCTCGCCGACACATTCGACTTTGTCATAGAGATCACGCCAGTGGAGCGGGGCATTGAAATTTGTTTCCCGGAGGGCTGCCGCCTTTTCTTCGCCGTCCCTGATTCGTGGCCCGGTGTCGGGAGAGCGCTCCCAGCAGACGTTGCCGTCGGTGCCGGCCTCAGTTTTACCGACGCCCACAAGATCGACAACCCTATAGGATTTATTCGGATCCGCTTTGTATTCCGTGGTCGTTCCCTTGATTCCGGCCTCCACGAACTCGATGGTCGCCGTAATGACGTGATTGTAGTGTTTTTCATAAGCGGATCTGCCGCCAGTGACCTGGATATACTTCTCGAGTATCGCCTCGGCTGTCGGCAGCTTCTGCTGCGCGCGCGCCGGCCGTGTCATGGCCGGGTTTGTTACGCCAGCAGCGATGAGGATGATCAAGAGACAAAGTGAGGGATAAATGGGAGGTTTCATAAGGTCTCCAAGGATCGCAGAGAACAGTCTACCTCAAACACAATGCCTGCATCGATATTTGTGGCAGCCTTGTTGGTCATCGGTGATACGAATCCCTAACTTAGACAGAGTGCGTGGAAACTTGGCGCGAGGGCCGGATACAGGGTGCGATAGACCGGATAGATTGCCTGGTAGCGCTCCACACTGGCGGCAACCGGCGCGATGCGCTGAGTGATTTTCACGGTACGCGCGACGGCCTCCTCCACGCCGGCAAAAATGCCTGCGCCCACGCCTGCCAACAGGGCCGCGCCGTAGGCTGCGCCTTCCGTGACATTGACCAGCACCAGCTCGTTGCCGAACACGTCCGCCTGGATTTGCCGCCAGAGCGCGCTGCGCGCGCCGCCGCCCGATGCCCGCACCTGCGCAATGGGGACACCGAGGCTCTTGATGAGTTCAAGACTGTCGCGCAGTCCGAACGACACCCCCTCCATCACGGATCGAATGATGTGATCCTTGTTGTGATGCACAGTCAGGCCAATGAAGGCGCCGCGCGCTTGCGGGTCGGGATAGGGTGTGCGCTCGCCGGTGAGATACGGCAGAAAAAGGAGTCCCTGACAGCCGGCCGGAGCGCGTGCGGCTGCGCGTGTCAGCAGATCGTATGGGTCCTCACCGCTCAGTGATGCTGCCGTGCGCTCCGGCTCGCCCAGGCTGTCGCGCAACCACCGGAACGAGCCTCCCGCCGAGAGCATCACTCCCATCAGGTGCCACTTGCCCGGTACCGCATGGCAGAAGGAGTGCAGCCGGCCCTGAGCTTCCGCGGCGAATCTATCTGAATGGGCGAACACTACGCCCGAGGTTCCCAAAGTGACCGAGATGATCCCTGCCTGCACAATGCCGCTACCGACAGCCTGCGCTGCTTGATCGCCTCCGCCGCCGACTACGGGGGTGCCTGGTTTCAAGCCGGTTTCACGAGCTGCAGCCGCGCTGATTTGGCCGGAGATTTCCGGCGACTCGGTGCACCGGGGGAGCCAGTCTTTGGGTATGTCAAGGGCGCTCAACATCGGGTCCGACCAGCGCCGGCGGGCCACGTCCAGAAGTGACGTGCCGGAAGCGTCCGAGACTTCCGTGGCATACTCTCCGGTCAGACAAAAACGTGCGTAGTCCTTCGGCAGCAAAATGTGCGCGGTCTTCTCGTACACTGCAGGTTCGTTTTCCCGCACCCAAAGGATCTTCGGCGCTGTGAAGCCCGGCAGAACAGCATTGCCGGTCAGTTCGAGCAGGGTGCTCAGACCGCCGACTCTCTCCGTGATTTCTGCGCACTGCAAACCGGTGCGTTGGTCGTTCCACAAGATTGCCGGGCGCAGAACCTGGCCGGACTTGTCCATCATGACCAAGCCATGCATCTGGCCGGTAAGGCCGACGCCGCTCACGTCCTCGCCCTTCAATCCCGTTCTGTTCAAGGCTGCCTGAATGCTCGAACGCACCCCGTGCCACCAATCCGCAGGCGACTGCTCCGACCACAGCGGATGAGGCGTAGAGAGCGGGTATTCGGTCGTGGCTCCGCCGGCCACGTTGCCGCGTTCGTCAATCAGCAAGGCCTTGGCACCAGTAGTGGAAACATCAATACCCAAAAGATGAGCCATGATGGACCCTCCCGAGCAAACGGGAATCTTCGTTGCTACTGCGATTCAGACAGTGGGAAAAAGCATAGCCACGAATAACACGAATAACACGAATAGAGAAGCTGAAGTTCCGCCGGACAGGATTGGGACAGAGAAACGCAAAGCGTTGTGCCCTCGTCTGCCTGGATCCCCTTCGTGCTTCTCTCTCATCGAATGATCTTGAGCCACTTATCCGAAGGATGGGAGAACAACTTGCGGTCATCACCGCTGACCGTAATCTTCTGGGCAGCTTCGTTCCAGCGAATTTGAGCCAGGCTGAATTTGCCCTTCTCATATTCGTAGGTCGTGCCGTCGTCCTGATAAAGATCAAACTGGGCGTCCGCGCCGGGATAGACCCAGAGTTCCACTTCTTTCTGCTCGGCGTGCGTGCTCGTAATGTCGTTTCCGTGCGGTATGATCGATCCTGCCTTCACGAATAATGGCAGGACATCCAAGGGGGCGTCCGCGGGTATTCTCTGTCCCCCAGGATATTTTTTGCCGGTCCAATAGTCGTACCACGCCTGCCCTCTTGGAAGATAGACCTCACGACTGGGTTTCCCCTTTTCAACTACCGGAGCGACAAGAAACGCGGGGCCGAACATATATTCGTCCTTGATGTCCCGGACCTCGGGGTCCTGAGGGAAATCCATGAACAATGCCCTCATGAACGGGGCGCCCGTCTCGCTAACCCCATGGGCGAGGGAATAGATGTAGGGCAGCAGTCGATAACGCAGGCCCAGGTATTTGGCCAGGATCTTCTCCGCTGTTTCACCGTAGGACCACACCCCATCGTCCGACTTCGAACTTTGAGTTCGAAATGTGGGACAAAACGTCCCAAATTCGAACGAGCGGAGATAAAGCTCAACATCGTCATCCTGGGCATCGCCAGATTTAGATGCTCCAGGGGAAGGCCCACCGCCGATGGCGGAAGACCAATAGGGCAAACCAGAGGCTGTCATGTTGAGGCCGGCGGGGATTTGACGCCTCAGCGCATTCCATTGCGGGACGACATCCGATGACCCAAAGGTCGTGCCGTACTGCTGTGCACCCAAGTAGCCGGACCGCGAGAGAATCAGACTCCGCTCCTTCAGGTCGCGACGGTGCCCTTCGTAGACGGCCTTGGCTTGAATCAGGGGGTAGAGGTTGAAAATTCTTGCGCCCGTCCCAGCATCCAGCGATAACGCAGCCGTCATGAGGTCGGGTTCATTTCCATCCAGCCACCAACTCGTGAAGCCTTTGGATGCGTAGTTCTCCTGGATGTTGTTCCAGCACCAGGACGCACATGAGGGTTTGCTGATATCCAGCATGGGCCCGCGCGCATCCTGGCTTAGTTTGCCGGCTTTGTCTTTGGCGATACAGCCCATGGCATCGAGGGCGTCGAAGTGGAGGGAACCATTTTGGATGCGAGGCCAGCATGAGACTATTACCCTAAAATCCAGCTTGCTGAGCTCGGCATTCAGGCTGCCGGGATCTGGCCATTGCTTTGGATCGATGCCTGTATCTCCCAGGTTTATCGCCATCATGTCGGCGGGATAGCCCTTCTTTCTATATTTTCGTGCGAATTGCAGTAGTTGCTCCTGTGTCTCGGCTCTCTGGCTGCCGAGAATGTATCCGAGAGCAGATTTTGGGGGGAGGGGCGTCGCACCAGTCAGGAATCGATATCCTTTGTAGAGTTCATCGGTTGTGTTTCCGCAAATCACGAAGTAGGAAAGCGCGTCGCCGACTTCGGCATCCCATGCGGTCACGCCGTCTTTCCCAGGGACGACCGTCGTTTTCGAGGGATTGTCAAAAATGAAGCCATATTTGCGATTTGTTACCAGGAAGGGGACGGGGACGACCTCGCCCACAAGAGACTGGTGATCGGGCCATAGTCGTACTGTTTGTCCGCGCTGATCCATCCAGCCGTCCCCATGCATGCCAAGGCCGTAGAAGGCCTCATCGTCGGGAGCGATGAATTCGGCGTGAACGTTGAATGTGTCCTCCCCCGATACTTGTGCGCTTTTCAAGTGATACTGCTTCGATGACAGGAGAATATTTTGCTTCTGATCAAGAAAAGTCATTTGTGCCGTCTTGCGGTCCACGCTTACGGTCAGCTGGCTGGTCGAAAGCTTGATGGCACTGAGGGTGGAGTCGACGCGGTATTTCGGACTTAATGAAGTTGCGCTAAATCCCCAGAGGGGCAGGGTCCTTTTCTCAGAGCTCGGGAAATAGCGGATATAAGCAATGTTGTCCGCGTAGGCTTTGATGATGAGGATGCCCACATCGCATTTGAGGATTAGTTCCTGATTGACATGCTCGAAGCTGGCCACCCGCTGGGGCAGGCGGATGGAATCGGGGGTCGCCTGATCCTGGCCTCGAGGACGCGACATCCCGGGCATCAGGCTCAAGGTCGCAAGGCCGATTATTGCATGGATCCATTTGCGGAAAGTGCGGACACGCATGGTTCCTCCCCCTCTTCCTGATTAAAGGAGCCCCGCAATTTTAGCAGGGATACGAGCGATGCAAAGGAGAAAAGAATCTAGTTTACGACGCAACCGAACGTAACCTTAAAATACACGAGATCGATTTCGTACTACTTACTGTCAAATCCTTTCAGTTTGGGCACGGAATCTAAAAACCTAACGCAAAGGCCGCAGAGATTAAAGCAGAGACCGCAGAGAGTACAGCTGTTATGAGTCTCCTGCTATCCCACCTCTGCGGCCTCTCCGTTGATCTCCGCGTCCTCTGCATTAAGCTTTTGATTTTGGTTGCGGGCTATGCTGCTCCAGGTATTTCGTGCTTTCTGAGCGCGGTAGCGGCAATTCCTAATGCCATCTTTCGCCTTGCTTTTCGTCTTGCTCCCGCGATAGCATGGCGCTCTGATTTCACCCGAGCGAAATCGGCCAAAGAACTGCGCGAGCAGGTTTTGGCGTGATCGCGATCCGTCAGCCGAATGTTGGTTGTGGAATCGAAAAAGGCGCCGGCTTGCCATGAAATTGTGGCCCATGCCCACTTGGATCCAGAACCAACCCCACCGGCGCTACAACCCGATGACGGGCGAATGGGTTCTGGTATCTCCGCATCGCACGCAACGTCCCTGGCAGGGGAAGATCGAGACTGCTCCTGCCGATCAGCGTCCCTCCTACGATCCAACCTGCTATCTTTGTCCGGGAAATCCAAGGGCGAACGGCAGGTCTAATCCGCCATATACCGGCGTCTACGTGTTCGACAACGACTTCAGTGCTCTTCTCCCTGAAACGCCGCCCTCTGCGAGCGATCACCACCCCTTCGTGCGGCTGGAAGCAGTTCGAGGCGTTTGCCGCGTGCTTTGTTTTTCGCCGCGCCATGATCTGACGTTGGCTCTGATGAGCTTTGAAGAGATCCGCCGGGTTGTTGAGTTGTGGGCCGATCAGGTTCAGGAACTGGGGTGCCGATACCAGTGGGTACAGATCTTTGAAAACAGAGGTGAGATCATGGGGTGCTCGAATACGCATCCTCATGGACAGCTTTGGGCCGGGAGCGCACTGCCAAATGAGCCTGCCAGGGAGCTCGCGAATCAACGCGTATATTTTGACGATCACGGGTCTGTTCTACTTCTCGACTATCTCGAATTTGAACGTGCCGAGCAAACGCGCGTAGTTGTCGAGAATGACCATTGGGTGGCACTCGTGCCGCTTTGGGCGGTGTGGCCGTTTGAAACGATCCTGCTACCCCGTCGCCACGTTCTGCAGCTTACCGATCTCGATGCTCCCGAACGGCAGTCGCTCGCGGAGATCCTCAAACGCCTGCTTACTCGTTATGACAACCTGTTTCACACCTCTTTTCCATATACCATGGGCTGGCATGGAGCGCCCCACTCCTCCGGCGATTGCACCCATTGGCAGCTGCATGCGCACTTCTATCCTCCGCTGCTCCGCTCCGCAACCGTGAAGAAGTTCATGGTCGGCTACGAGATGCTTGCGGAACCGCAACGGGATATCACTCCTGAAACGGCTGCTGCGCGCCTGCAATCGCTGTCAGAAGTGCACTACACCCAGGTCCTGAAGGATTCGAGGCCATGACAATCACCGCTCCCGGGACCGAGTCTCTCTCGCGACTCTACGGACGTGACGGCGCGGCGCTGGCAAGACAGGCACGACGGTGGAAAAGTCTCTTTGATGAATACCGCCGCCGGTTTGGGGACTTGGAACTTCGCTTTTTCAGCACGCCCGGCCGGACGGAGATCGGCGGAAATCACACGGACCACAACCACGGAAAGGTGCTGGCGGCCGCCGTTGACTTGGATTCGATCGCGGTAGCGGCAGTGTCCGCGGACGACCGGATCACGATATACTCCGAGGGATACAGCGAGCCGTTTGTGGTGGCGCTCGACGAACTTTCCGTCATTGCAGTGGAGCAGGGGACAACGGCTGGGCTGATCCGCGGGATCGCCTCCCGCTTTCGCCAGCTCGGACTTGCGGCCGGCGGTTTTCGTGCCTGCATCACGAGTGATGTGCCTGTGGGCTCGGGGCTCAGTTCGTCAGCCTCCATCGAGGTGCTAATCGCCACCATCCTGAATTCGTTGTATAACGGCGGCCAGGTAGATGACGAGCAGATCGCCATGATTGGTCAATATGCCGAAAACGCGCATTTTGGGAAGCCTTGCGGTTTGATGGATCAGATCGCCTGCGCCGTTGGCGGAATCGTCAGGATTGATTTCGACGATCCCAAATCTCCTTTGGTGGAAAAAATCGATTTTGACTTCACCGCCGAAGGATACAATCTCGTGGTCATAGATACCGGCGGCAGTCATGCCGATCTGACCCAAGATTACGCCTCGATTCCGCGTGAGATGAAATCGGTCGCCGCCCAGTTCGGCCGGGAGGTCTGCCGGCAAATCTCAGAGCCAGACTTGCTAAGCAACCTGGGGGAGCTCCGTGCCGGCGTTGGTGACCGGGCGATTCTGCGTGCCCTGCATTTCCTGCAGGAAAATCACCGGGTTGATCTTCAGGTGGACGCGCTCCGAAAGAAGGATCTGAAGGGTTTTTTGCGACTCATCGAGGAGTCAGGCAATTCATCGTATCGTTGGCTGCAGAACTGTGTTAGCGCCCGAGCCGGTAGGGAGCAGGGGATCCCGTTGGCCTTAGCTCTCGCGGAGGGGTATGTCCGGAAATGTGGAGGAGCTTGTCGTGTTCACGGAGGCGGATTCGCGGGCACAATCCTGGTCTTCCTTCCGATCTCCTGCGTCGGCGGGTTTCGAACATTGATGGAATCGGCGTTTGGATCCGGCTGCCTCAAGACCCTTCGGGTGCGCTCTCAAGGAAGTCTCGAATTTCGGGGACAGTCACCATAATCCCCTAATTCCCCAACGATTTTTCGGTCAATCATGCTTGTTTGGAATCTGAGAAATAGGGAATTGTGGTGACTGTCCCCGAAATTTATGGAAAGGAACCTCATGTTTAGGCTTGGCCTCAGTCCGGTGGATTGGATCATTATTGCCGTCTATTTTGCTTTCATCATCGGGATCGGGATCTATCTCAAGCGCTTCACAAAGAGCCAGGAAGACTTCTTCATGGCGGGGAGGAAAAATAGCTCCTGGGTAGCCGGACTGGCCTTTCTATCAGCGAACCTCGGCGCTCTCGAGCTGCTCGGGATGACCGGAAACACCTTCAAATACGGCATGTATGTGGCGCATTTTTATTGGATCGGCGCCGTCCCGGCGATGGTCTTTCTCGGCCTCTACATGATGCCCTTTTATTACAGCAGCCGGATCCACTCCGTCCCCGGCTATCTCAAGCTCCGCTTCGATGAAAAGACGCGAGTGCTGAACGCCATCGCTTTCGCGGGAATGACGCTCCTGGTGTCGGGGATCAACCTGTACGCGATGGCGCTGGTACTGCATACCTTCGTAGGTTGGAACTGGGATGTCAGCATG
>JBEKYG010000096.1:0-10414 GCA_049511215.1 Acidobacteriota bacterium
GCGCAAATGCCATATCAGGACGTCACTATCGATGTAGGCGCGCATGTTTGCCGCGATGATGCCGGAGAAAAGTGCTGCGAAACTCGTTCCGCGCCTTCCGGATAGTGGCTGCCACGGGCTCGCCGCGCTTCCAGGCGCCCGCGGTTTCGGCCCATACGTCGGGGCCTGCAGCCGCGCCCGCTTGCCCGGCGCGCAGATGGATGGCCTCTTCGAGAAACTGTTTCTTGCTGAGGCCCAGCTGACGGGCGCAGCGGCTCAATTCGTCGATCGCCGTCTCGTCCAGCCTCGCCGAGAATACCTTGTCCACAAGTTACTCCTAATCTTACGTAAACATACTAACGTAATCATATTCCCTTGTCAACCAATCCGGCCGGCTGTGGAAAAACGGTGTGGGCAACCCCGCAGCCTCACAGCAAGCGGGGTCGTATCCGCATAATTCAATTTTGGGACCAGAATTTTGAATTTTGCGGATACGACCCACAGGATGAAGAAGGCAGGCGCTCCTGTCCGCTGTTTGCGGAACGAAACACCAGGAAACTATCCGGGGTTCGACTGGAAGAGTAAGCCAGGGTATTTCCATCAGGCGACCAGGCGGCGCCGTAATTATCATAGCTGCTGGTCATCTGTTTTGGCCGCGAAGTGAGTTCTCCCGTCTCCAGACCAGATTGAGCAGTTGCGCCCGGATCAGCACCTTGCCCCCGTTGCGCAAACGACATGCTTTACCTCCGGATTTAGCTGCCGGAACTAGAGTATATCGCTGCAAGTCACAATAGGATGGAACTTCTGTCAGAATTCTGTTTTATTGCCGGTCTAATGTAGACTGATTGGGCTCACTACTGACTCCTATTGTGGAGGTTGCATGAATCATCGTGTCCAGCAAAAACAGCAGAACAGCAGCATGTGCCTGGTGTGCGGCCTGAAAAACCCGTTCGGTCTGAAAGGATCCTTCTATGAGATGGAGACGGGCGAACTGATCTGCCTTTTTACTCCGTCGGACGTCCATCAGAGTTATCCGGGCCGCCTTCACGGGGGCATTGCCGCCGCCATTCTCGACGAAACCATCGGGCGCGCGATCATGATGAAATACGACCAGATGGTCTGGGGAGTCACGTTTGAGTTTTCCATACGTTATCAGAAGCCTATCCCTCTGGACCGGGAACTGAGGGTGGTGGGGCGGATCACGATAGAAGCAGGCCGCACTTTCGAAGGGGAAGGGAAGATTCTCTTGCCCGACAGCGGCGCCGTGGCGGCTACCGGATATGGCAAGTACATGAAAATGCCGATCGAGAAGATTGCCGATTTTGATGTGGCTGAGCAGGAGTGGAAAGTTACGCCAAGCGATGGCGATCCGGCATTCATCGAGTATTGAATGGGAATATCTGATCCGATGGATGCCGAATCGTGGTTGGCCTTGGGGCGGCTTGAATCTGCAATTCTGGCTACTCTTGATTCAGGGCCCCGACGCGCCCGATCATCGCCACAGGCGATACCTCCTCCTTGTGCGCGGCGATCCACAAGAGGTTGCCGGATGGGTCCCGGATGCCCGCATTGTGATCCCCGTAAAACTGGTCCGCCGGCCCGGTCACCGAGGCCGCTCCTGCCTCCGGTCTCGCGCGCCGCTATGACTCCGATGGACTGGTCTTCCCGACCAGAGATTTCCGCGGCCCCTGGGACGGTCGTGTGGAATGGAGGCCATTGATGGCTATTCACGGCGTAGCGCGAGCACCGGATCAATCGACGTGGCACGCCGGGCGGGGACATACGTCGCGCAGATCGCCATCTGATCCAGCATCTTTGTCGAACTGCGCCAAGTCTGAAAATCGTCGGTGGAGATGGCGGAAATCCTCTGCATCGTGCCCGTAACACCACGCATTTGGGTGATACTCACGATGGCATCCGGATCCTGATATGGCGGCGGCGTCAGCAGCAGGGCATTCACCGCGCTGAAGATTGCCGCATTGGGGCCTATCCCGAGGGCCAGAGTGAGGATCGCAATCACCGAGAACCCGGGGTTTCGTATCAGCATCCGCACCGCTTGACGAGTGTCTTGCCAGAATGTCTCCATCGTCGCAACTCCTTTTACTTGGGTGTTCTCCTGTATTATCCAGGCAGCCAGGCGCCCCTCCTGATTCCCGGACGGGCTCCTAGAGCTACTCGCGCCAGAACGTGCCATCTATTCTTACAGGGTCACCAGCCGAAAGTTCCCTAAAATCACCAACACTAACATCTAGGAGCCCGTCCGAGAATTAGGAGGGGTCGCGCGCATGGGGCTTGCGGGGCGAGCTCAAGGCGCGAGGAGGAGGAGGCGATGTCGGTGCACATCTGAAACCCGCACCGACGATCACAATCGTCCTAATCCCGGTCATCGAGCATTACTCTCCTGCCGGGCGCAATAGGCCGATGTGCGCCGGCCAGCCTGTACCTCATACAAATAATACACTGCGGCGGATCGTTGCGCCGGGCAGACGCGCGGCTCTGTTGCGGGTATCGTCCTATGCAAATGGACCCAAGGGCACGACTGAAGGCGTTTGTTGCCATCCACATTGAACTTGGCATTGCCTATTTTCGTTACCTAGGATATTGGAATAAAGTAGGTTTCCGGCACACAGGAGCAAACTGCCCATCCAGGAGAAAGAACCATGGACCATTTTTTTCAAGATCTGCGTTATGGCGTGCGCCAATTGGGGAAGAGTCCGGGGTTGACGCTTGCGGCGGTCCTTTGCATCGCGCTGGGTATTGGAGCTAATTCCGCAACCTTCAGCTTCGCCAATGCCTTCCTGTGGAGAAAACCTATGGTCAGCGCGCCCGATGGTCTGGTCAGGATTTTCATGTTCTGGTCAAGCGGCCTGAAGTATGGCTCTTTCTCTTATCTCGACTATGTTGACGTGCGCGATAAGAACGACGTGTTCACCGGTCTGGTCGCAAACAGCATCATGCCTTTTCACCTTTCGGCGGGTGATCGGAATGAGAGGATTTGGGGAGGCGTCACATCCGGAAACTACTTTTCGGAACTGGGCTTGAAGCCCGTGCTCGGCCGCGACTTCCTGCCCGAAGAAGATCGCACACCCGGGGCCCATCCGGTGGCCATCGTCGGGTATGGCCTCTGGCAACGCCGCTTTGGTGCCGATCGGAGTGTGATCGGCAGGACTGTATTGTTAAACGCCCGTTCATTCACGATCATCGGGGTCGCGCCGGAGGGCTTTTATGGCACCGACACGGGCATGGGCCAGGAGATTTGGATTCCCATCATGATGACGGGGCAGATGGGAGACGAGAGACGATCGCTGACGTCGCGCGGCAATCACTGGATCGGCTCGGTCATAGGCAGGTTGAAACCCGGGGTGACGATTGCACAGGCCAACGCGTCCGTGAGCGGTTTGATGACCCATCTGGCCGAAGAGTATCCCACTACCAACATAGGCACGAGCGCCCAACTGTTCTCACTGGCTGAAACCAGCCTGCACCCGATGGTGCGCAACGGATTCGTCATGTTCATGCGGCTCATGTTTGGCGTGGTTGGTGTCATCCTGCTGCTTGCCTGCACTAATGTAGCCGGCCTGCTGCTGGCCCGTTCCGCCTCGCGCCGCAAGGAGATGGGAATCCGGATGGCACTCGGAGCAGGTCGGCCGCGCGTGATTCGCCAGTTGCTTGTGGAGAGCATTCTCCTTTCCCTGATTGCAGGCTGTGTCGGACTTCTTCTGGGGGCGTGGCTGACTGGACTGGTTCGATCCTTTAGTCCCCCCAGCGGCCTGCCCATGAGAATCGCCGTCGGCCTGGACTGGTCTGTACTCACGTTCACGTTTGTCATCACGTTGGTCACTGGAGTTCTGTTCGGATTAGCCCCCGCGCTCTCGACCACCAAAACCGATCTGGTCAGCGTCTTGAAGGAAGGCAATCCGGTGCAGCTGGCAGGGGCTTCTCGACTGCGCCGGATTCTGGTAGTGGGCCAGGTAGCCCTTTCGCTTGCGCTCTTGATCGGAGCGAACCTGGTGGTGCGCAGCCTGCGGAATGCGCAGAACCTCGATCCCGGCTTCAATCCAGAGAATCAGCTGGTCGCTGCATTGGACCTCGGATTGCAGCAGTATGATGAGGCGAGAGGGAGGCAGTTTATCAGAACCCTCAGAGACCGGCTCACGAGCTTGCCCGGAGTTCAGGCTGTGGGATTTGCCGATGGCCTCCCCCTGAATTTCTCCACCAGCCAAACGAGCGCCCAGCCTGAAGGCTACACTCCACCCCCTGACGCCAATGTTCCGAGCATCGATTACGCGACCGTCGACTATGGCTATTTCGCGGCAATGGGTATTCCGGTCTTGCGCGGCAGGGGTTTTAGTTCGGCCGATAACCAGAATGCGCCCCCGGTAATGGTAATCAACGAGGCTTTTGCCCAACGCTTCTGGCCAGGCCAGGATGCGATCGCAAAGCATGTCCGGGCGGGCGGCAAAGACCAATTGGTCGTCGGAGTCGTCAGAACCGGCAAATATTTCAGCCTAGGGGAGGACCCCAGAGCCTTTATGTACCTCCCATTGGAGCAGAATCATCGAGCCAGCATTTTCCTGCAGGTGCGGACCACCGTGGATCCGGGAGGCTTTCTGCAGACAGTGCGCAGAGAAGTGCAGAGCCTCGATGACAAGCTCCCGCTCGCCGACTTGAGGACCATGAATGAGGCCATGGGATTTGCGTTGCTGCCGGCGCGACTGGCGGCCGGGGTCGTTTCAGCCTTTGCATTTCTTGCCCTGTTTTTGGCGGCCATCGGGCTCTACGGAGTGATTGCCTATTCCGTCAGCCAGGGCATTCGCGATATCGGCATTCGCATGGCCCTGGGTGCTCAGGCCGGCGATGTGCTCAAGCTAGTGTTCCGTGGCGGCATGACCCTGACCATAATCGGGCTGGCAGTCGGACTGGCGGTCGGCTTTGTCCTTACGCGTCTTATGAAAGACTTGCTCTATGGAATTAGCCCCACTGACCCATGGTCCTATGCGGTTGCCGTCATGGCACTGGCCGTGGTCGCGCTCCTCGCCGTCTTCCTGCCGGCACGGAAAGCAACCAAGGTCGATCCAATGGTCGCCCTCCGCGAATAGTGGGGGGTGTCCGTATATGCCACCATACAACTAATGACATGGTCGACGTTCAAAATTGGGAGCCGATGGCCTTGCAAATGTAAGTGAAATGAAGGGCAAGCGGCGGTATGATGGCACGATTCATTAGGGCAAAATGATCAACCGTATGTTTGTGACGTTGTGCGCGATGGCTCTGCTGTTTATGCAGATTGCCTGCTTGGGCAGACAAGGCGGGCAGCATGTGTCATTGACGTTCGTTTACCCTGATGCTCCTGAAATCGTGGAGTATCAGGACGTGCGTCCGGTCAAGTCGCTGTCAGGGATTGTCCTCAATCCTCAAGACGATGCCGTGGGGGATGCCCTTGTTGCGGTGCTCTCGGTAGCAACCAAAGTGAGACTTGATGCAGTCTTATCAGGCAAAGATGGCAAATTCAATTTGGGACCGCAGAACAGCACAGGCGCTTATCTTGTAAGATTCAGTAAGCCCGGTTTCAATACTGTGGTTATACGCATTAAGCTCAGCCGTGTAGGGGCTCAAGACATATCTGTCACACTCCCGTATAGCGCCGGTTCGCCAGTGATCTGAACACGCTTGCCAATAATAACAGGTAGGGAATGGCTGAGCGCAAATGGAGCCGTATCCGATCCGAAATGGCCCAAATTCTAGGTGATCGCGAAGAACTTCGGACGATGCGATAACGAGCGGAGGAACATAAGTACATGGCTCGTAGGCTTTGTGCCATTCTTGCTGTAGGTGCAGCTCACTTTGTGCTTACGTTTGCGCTTGGCGCTGGCTGGCTGTACTGCGCCGACACATGGGGCATTGATTCATTTGAAACCCGCATCGTTTCGGCTCTTCAACATGTTTTGTTCTTTCCAGTCGATTATTTGCCTATACATGGGCAACGGTGGAACGCGGTTTTGCCGTACCTAAATAGCTTTCTTTGTGGTGTCCTACTCGTTTTTGCATTTGGCATTTGGCGTAATCGACATCTGAGCCGAAGAGAAGATAAATTCAACTCATCAGGAAAACTTCTCTAACATTTGCTTAAAAGTGCGTACATAAAGAGAGCTGCGCCTCCATCTACAGTGAACCGGAATGTTGCGCCTGCATAGCTCGCGGACGAATTACGGCATAACCGTACAAGTGGATTCTGGGCCCCAAGCCGAAAAAAACCGAGAACCCGGAAGATCAGAAACCGGAGTAAGCAGCGGAGCGACTCCAGAAACTGCCTCGGCGGCGATTAGGGCTTTTGCTCGCCGCTGGCTGTCCCATGTTCCACCGCAGCCGTCTGGAGAGGTCTATCTCAAATGCACTACCACTGGAACCATCCCGGTTCACGATTTTTCCAGACGCTCGGCTACCCAGACTTTGATTATAGACTGGCGTGGAACTCCAAGTCGCTTCGCTACTCTGTCGAGGCATCGTATCATCCAAACCGGAAAATCGACATTGACACGCTTTTGCTCCTGCCCGGGCCTTCGGATCTTGGAAAGGTCCAGATATTTCGAGATGTCCTCGCCGTTATCGAATCTTCTGTCCAGTTCCTCAGATTTCATAAAGTCTGATCTCCTCTTCCCGAGACCGGCGCGCGGAAATAATCCTGATGCGATTGCCGCGGTAGGTTATGACTGCCGACCAGTGCTTCCCGGAAATTCTTCCGATCACGAGATATCTCCGCTCCCCTGATGTGGTCGCCGGAACTTCCACGTAATCAGGATCGTCCCAGAGAACCTGCGCGTCAACAAAATCGATTCCGTGCTTTTTCTTGTTGCCCTCGCTCTTTGCCGCATCGAACTCAAATTCCATGGTATAGATATTATACCATGCAGATCCGGTTCCATCGGACGGAATGAAGGACTACGTCGTCGCCGCACGGATGTTCTGGACGAATTGCGGCGAAACCGGAAACTACGCCCCTCACTACCCATAGGAGTATAGTCGAATCGGAGTCGTTCGTGCTTTGGCATGGATGCATTGGCTGGATCCGGGGTTGAAACCACGGCCAGATTCCAAACCCAAGATGTTTTGTGGCGCTCCTCGTCCACCCGAAACTTTCAGTGGCGAGAATCGATTGGAGGCGCCTGTTGGCCCGCTTTTCTGCGAGTGGACCGGGCACTTCGAATTAAGACTGATTGGGTAGTAAGTGATTTCAGCACATCATGCTGCCTCAGCACGTCCGGTAATCGCTTGGGCCGTCGCGCTCGAACCGCTCCATCCTTCTGTCTGAACTGCAGAGCTTTTGACTCCGTGATCATCGCCGCGCCCTGCCCGTGTGGTAGAATTCAGCTCCAAGTTCATCTGTTCTGGATCGTCTAATCGGGAGGATACCGTGGCCAAACGCGCTCGCTCAGCATGTCTCCTTGCATTTCTCCTTCTCGTATTCGCGGCGGTTGTTCATGCGCAGACCGGCGTCAATCTCGTCGGCGACGGCGTTGCGGCTCGGGTGAATCAGGTCTTCGAGCGCTATACCAGGCAGGACTGCCCGGGATGCTCGTTGGGTGTAGCCCAGGAAGGCAAGGTGGTTTACACCCGCGGATATGGGATGGCCAACCTGGAATATGGAGTACCGATAACTCCTGCGTCCATCTTCGAGGCCGGTTCGGTCTCAAAGCAGTTTACGACCGGTGCGATCCAGATTTTGGCCAGGCAGGGAAAGCTCTCGCTCGATGATGACATCCGGAAGTATCTGCCGGAGGTCCCCAATTTCGGGCCGAAGATCACAATACGGCATTTGCTGAGCCACACGAGTGGCTTGCGCGACCAATGGGAACTGCTCACGGTTATGGGAAGGCCGCCGGGAAGCGCGGTTCATACGCTCGACGAAATTCTGGATCTCATAAGCCGGCAGAAGGAGCTGAATTTCCCTCCCGGCCAGGAGTATCTTTACAGCAACACGGGTTTCGCGCTTCTGGCCTGGATCGTCAGGCGGGCGAGCGGCGTACCGCTGGCCGAGTTCGGTGCGAAGGAGATCTTCCAGCCGTTGGGAATGGCAAGCACCCAGTGGCGCGACGACCACACGCGCATCGTGAAGGGCCGGGCTACGGCCTATGGCACGGGTGCGCAGGGGGAGTACCACACCAACATGTCGTTCACCAACGTTTACGGCAACGGCGGACTACTCACCACCGCTGGCGACCTGCTGATCTGGAACGAGAACTTCGAGAACCCGCGCGTGATCGGTAGGGAATACCTGTCGCAGATGCAGACCCGCACCAAGCTCAACGACGGAAACACCATCCTTTATGGTCTCGGCCTCGAGATCACGGAATACAAGGGTGTGCGTGAGATCAGCCACAGTGGATCCACCGCCGGCTATCGCGCGTTTCTGGCCCGATACCCCGATCAGCATTTTTCGATCGCGCTTTTGTGCAACCTTGCCAACATCAACGCGGGAGCGCTGGCGCACCAGGTGGCCGACATATTTCTCGAGGGCCGGCTTCAAGAGCCCAAGAAGCCGGTGCGCATGGAGGTGGCGGAGGACGAGGTCCATCGAGTCGCGGGACTTTATCGCAACTTGCTGACGGATGCGGTGCTACGCCTGAGCGTCAGCAACGGCAAGCTGATGCTGGGAGCGGGCCCGGGGAACGAGCTGGTGCCGCTTGCGGAGAACCGGTTCGAGGGAACCAACGGCGCACAGTACAACTTCACACTCTCGCAGCCTGTCCGGCTGGAAGTAGTGTCCGCCGGGGAACGGCCGGCGATTTACACTGTTGTGTCCGCAGTGACCCCTTCAGCGCAACTGTTGGCTGAGTATGCCGGGAACTATTACAGCGAAGAGCTTGAAGTAGCTTTTGTCTTCAGCGTGCGCGAGGGCAGGCTCTTCCTCACGAGGCGGCTTGCGCCCGAGGCGGCCCTTACCCCACTCTATGCTGACGCCTTCTCGGAAGGCGGCAGGATCATGCGTTTCACCAGGAATCAAGCGGGAGCGGTCGACGGTCTCAGCATGTCCAGCGGACGCGTCCTCCACCTCCACTTCATTCGCCGCCCGAGATGAACGAATGATGAGTACTGAGTACAAAGTACTGAGTTGCGCCTTTACCCAGCCGCGGTCAACGAATATCCTCGCTCAGTACCAGTCAATGGCCACTCATCACTCCGGCCATCAACGACGGATCGGCCGAGCTTCCCGTGATCGCCGCGATGCGTCCGTTAAGCTAATCTTCACGCGTAATTTGCCGATCTTTCTTGATGGGGGCAACGGAGCTACGTGTGGCCTTTGTCATGACCCGACGATGCCGAAACGTGCATGCCCAGCGTCTGCTCGGACCCTATTCGGGTCAGTCGTGTTCTTTGTGGCTGCATTCTGCTCTCATTGTCTGAATCGCATTTCAACTCAATTCATAGCAATAACACTTTTGGCCAGTTGCGGTATTATGAGATGCTTGGACTGCACCTCAAATTTTAGGTCAGGACCATGAATATTTTGTACCTAACGGGACACCTCTGGGACGCGGATTTCGTCGAACATGAATTGGGTAAGATTGCGCCGCACATTCATGTCGACGTCTCTCCCAAGCATGACGACGCTCTGGAGCGCATTGTCGTTCCCGGGCGCTACGACGCGGTTCTGCTGGATCCGGCACTCCCTGGTGGAGAAGGCCTGGCCCTCATTGCGCGCATTCGCGAGCGGGATCTGCCGCTGGCTGTTGTTGTGATGGTCAGCCCTAATGGTGAGGATCCGCCTTTGCGCATGCTGCAGGCGGGTGCGGACGACTATGTCGTCAAACGGCCCCATTTCGTCAAGAACCTGCCGTCGCTTTTGCAGCGCGCGGTCGATCGCCGCCGCGCGGAGGTGGAACGGAGCGTCCATCCGCTGCATGTGCTCTATGCCGGCGATGTGGAGAATGCGCGCCGCTACTTTTCGAGCGCTCCCCTCATAAAGCTCGAGGCTGCCACTTTCGGTCCCGAGGGATCCTGGCGTCTCCCCGCAGTGACCTCAGGCAAGCTTCCCCATGATGCTGTCGTGATCGACAGTTCCGTTCCCGGGACCCAGGTACTGCGCCTCCTCAAGGAGATCACGGCCCGCAATCCCGATACACCGGTGGTTCTGCTGATTGATCCTGTTCAGGACGACATTTCGGCCCAGGCACTCAAAATGGGGACCGTTGAATGCGTGGTCAAGAGCGGCGACTACGTTCAGCACCTAGTCCCGAGCCTGGAGAATGCCGTCCGCCGGCGCGACCTCGCGCGCGAACAGGTTGCCTTGCGTTCGACCGAAGCCAATCTCCGAATGCTGGTCGAGAACATCCCTGCCTGCGTTACTCTTCTCACTTGCAGCGGGATCTTCCAGGCTATGAACTGGGCGGGGCTCTCGCTTGTGGGGGCGACGCGCGTCGATCAGATTGTCGGTAAG
>JBEKYG010000097.1:0-10368 GCA_049511215.1 Acidobacteriota bacterium
GAGCCGGGCGGACCTATGAGGATGATATTGTGCCCACCGGCGGTGGCGACCTCCATCGCTCTCTTGGCCTGGTACTGCCCCTTGACGTCCTTGAAATCGACACCATAGGTGCTGCTCTGTGCCAGAAGCTGCTTGCGATCGACGATCAGCGGGATCCAGGGCTCCCTGCCGTTGAGCAGCTCAACCACGTGCGAAAGCGAACGGGCCGCATAGGCCCTTACGCCTTCCACGACCGCGGCTTCGCGCGCATTGGCCTCCGGAACAATCAGGTGCCCGATTCCCCGCTCCCGCGCCATCACCGCCATCGAGAGCGTCCCCTTGACCGGGCGGACCGACCCGTCCAACGAAAGCTCGCCCAGAAAGAGGAACTCGGAAAGATTCTGCGAACGGACGCATCCTGAAGCCCCCAGGATGCCGACGGCCATCGGCAGATCGAAGGCGGAACCCTCCTTCTTCACATCCGCCGGAGCGAGATTGATCGTGATGTGCTGCGGCGGCAGCGGGTACCCGCAATTGCGCAGCGCCGCCTTGACTCGCTCGCTGCTTTCCCGAACGGCCGTGTCCGGCAAGCCCACGGTCATCAGGTTGAGCTTCTGGCCGCTGCTGAGGTCGACCTCCACCGAGATTGGATATGCGGTGATGCCGAATACGGCCGCCGACTGAACACGGAAGAGCATGGCGTGGCATTGCCCCCATAGGGCTCGCGCAAGAATTACTTGGCATTTTGCTGCTGGCCCTGTGGGCCGCAGCCCGAAGGGGCGCGGCGGCGGGCGGGCATCTGCTGCGTTGCCGCTCCTCGACGATGCACAGCGGCATCGCCCGCGTCGCGGCGCCTTGCATCTGCCCGCCCGGCGCTCGCGCCAAAATGCCAAGTAATTCTTGCGCGAGCCCTTCCTCTCTATCCAACTGCCATGCGCCCCATTTGAGCGAAAAAAAATCTAACCGCAACTCAGGCGATACGGCGCGGCGGCGCGGCGCCACACTCCAAAGGGCAGCCGGCTCCGCCACCGCCGTAGAAAGTTGGTGAGCAATACGGGCTGCGGCGCCGATGTTCGGAGGAGGAATGTCCGGAGGTTTCATGCGAGGGAGTGTGCGGCCGCAGCGGACCGGCGCGGCAGAACCCCCTCACTTCCAGGGAAACAACCGCACATTTTTGGCCAGCGGTATGTGGGGAGTTCCGCTTGTATTGTCGTTCGCGGCGGCTAAAAGCTGAATCGGAGATTCATGGTCATCGCCCTCATCTGGCGGAGGCCGGCCACAACCCCGAAGTTGAGCGCGTTGACCGCCGTGCCCACGCTCGCCCAATTAGGATGATTGAGCACGTTGGAAACCGCCCAAAAGAAATCAATCCGGCGGCCGTGCTCGTCCAGGCGGAAGCTCTTGCGCATCGACAGATTGATCAGATTTGAGCCCGGTCCGGTGATGGTGTTGCGCCCGGCATTTCCATATTGCCCGGGTGAAGGGATGGCAAAGGCTTGGGTGTTGAAAAACTGCGCCGACGTGCGGCCGGTCCAGGGGAGGCTGACCGGGAGACCGGTGGCATCCGCGCGCAAGGAGTTGTTGGCTCCCTTTGCTGTACCGGTGTTGTTGCTCACGTTGCCGAGGATGCGCGCGGTCAAGGGTGTCCCGCCGGCAAGCGTGAAGCTACCGTTGATATTCCACCCGGCGATAAAATTGAGCACTTTGGCCGAGGCGTTGGCGAAAAACTTCCGGTTCTGTCCCACGGGGAGTTCATAGCTGAAGGTAGTCGAGAAATTGTGGCGCTGATCAAAGCTGCTTCTGGAGCGCTCGGCGGCCAGGTTGGCGTCATTCTGAGCCACAATCAGGCCTCCGCCGATGCCGGAGGCATCATCGATGCTCTTCGACAAGGTGTAGGTGTTGTTTACGTTAAAACCGTGGGAGAAGCGCCGGGTCAAGGTGACATTCATCGCGTGCAGAATCGAGCAAGCACCGTTAGTCTGGTAGACGAAGTTGCCGGCGTTGCTGAGCAGGCTGGTGCTGAGGTTGGGGGCGCGCAGCATGTCGAGGCCGGTCCCCTTCGAGCCGTTGTAAGCAACATCCAACACGTAGAGCTGGGATATCTGGGCTTGGACGTCCAGGTTCCATTGCTGAACATAGGCTGGTTTGTAATTCGGGTCGATCGCGTAGGTGTTGAGAATGGTCACGTCCGGACTGGCTGGGAAGCCGTTCTGCAGAGTCAACGGATTCGATCGGGTCGTGAGGATATCCTGATTCACGGCAAACGGAGGCTGTCCTATGAGTTGGCTGATGATCGTCGAGTAAGCGGATGCGTTATAGAATATCCCATAACCTGTCCGGAATACGAACTTTGATTTGGGAGTCGGTTTCCAGGCGATGCCGATGCGGGGACCCAGGTTATTCCTGTCCGCGCCCACTATGGATCTCGGAAAGTGCAGGCCGCTCAATGGTCCTTCCTGGTTGGGCAATACCTGAGCCACGGCCGCGAAACCTGGAGCCACATCCAGGCTTACGAGGTGGTTGTACTTCTCAAATGTGGGGCCGGTGTATTCGTAGCGTAAGCCCAGGTTCAGCGTCAAGCCGGAGCGGAACCGCCAGTTGTCCTGTACGAACAGACTGTAGGTTCGGTTCCTGAGATAATTGTTGCTGCTGCCGTAACGGCGCGATGTGGAGTAGGGGAGCCCCAGGAGAAAATCCGCAAAGTCGTTGCCGGTTCCCGCGATCGGGCGTCCTTTGGCGTCAAAAGCACTCGTGGAATAGCCGGTAAATGAGAAGGTGCCTCGCGCATTGCTGTCGGTCATCGAGTTGCGCTGATTCCAGTTGGCATCTCCGCCGATGGTCAACGTGTGTTTGGTTCCGATCCTGGTCATTCCCCCCGTGATCGAGAGGGTCTGATTTCGGTTAACGGAGGGTGCGGCCAGTGACAGATCTCCGTAGTTGGTAAAGCCTATATTGGGAATCCCCCAATTGATCGGCTCGAGCGAAGTGCCCGCGATCCCCAGCGCGCCTTCTACGTTCTGGTTGTAGGCAAAATCATTCGTGGCTTCAGTGCGCGTTCGATTCCATGCAACCCGCCAGGCGCCAATGAGGCGGGGCTTGAAGGTATGGATGCTCGAAATAGCCAGATTCTGGCCACGATTCTTTCGATTCGAATCGAGGCCGGGGAAAATGCCGGCCGAAAGGCCGGTCCCGCGCCGGAAGGCATAGTTGATAGAGACGTTGTCTTTGGGTGTGAGCCGCAAGCCGGTGACACTCCCCTGAATCTGATCGGAGGTGCCGGGCAGACTGCGTTCCAGCGCATAGTTCTGGGTTGTGCCGGGAAGGTTGGCTCGTGGGAAGTATTTGAGTAGCGCCAGCGACCCCGGGTTCATCCGATCGATAGGAATCTGAGCATTTTGAAACAGCCTCGGGCCGGACGATGCCGGATCATAGAGCTGGACGGGCTGGCTCGCCAGCGGTCCCGATCGCAAGCTGCTCTGCGAAAAATCTCCCGCGCGCTCGAGGTCGGTTGGCACGGTGGTGAGGATGTCGTCGGCGCCGCGGTTGCGGCTGCCGCTGTAGGTGAAAGTCCACCCGGGCTGACCACCTCCGATCAGGTTGGCTAACAGACCGCCGCCGCGGTTTACGGGCGTGCTCGGCTTGATGAAAGGAAGCACTCCACCCAGCGTGACACTGTAGTTGTTCCCGATCTGAACCGGCTTGGGCAGCTCCTCTCCGGTGAGGGAATAGGCGCGCGCATTGAGCGCGGAGTTGCTGAAGGTTTCGGAAACGTTGCCCTGGATCTTCGGCTGCTTGAATGCGGCACCACGTCCTCCGCGTCCCGCCATCGCGACAAGGCCCGCTAGAAGGGCACCCCTGCCTGCACCTCCGCCCAACCCCCCGGCGAGGGCGGCGCCGCCTGGGCCCTCGCCGCGAATGCCCGCTCTCACCTGCTCGGCCAATTGCTGCAATGATTCCAATTGGAAGCCCATTTGCCGGGCTGTGTCCGCAAGCTGTTGGAGGAAATAGGTGTTATTCAAATCTCCGGAATCCAGGCTTACGGAGTTACCCGGGATCACCAGCAGTTCCGGATTGTTCTGGCGCTGAGCGGCCGCGGTCGTTTCCGCTCCAATCTGACCTGGAGTCTGCTGAAACAGCTGCATTCCGGGCAACTCCCTCGTCTCGACCGACTGAAACCCCGCTAGAGCCTGGCCCAGCTGCGCCGCGAGGTTTGCTCCGGTCGCTGGGCGAGTGGACCGCGGAGGCGTCTGCATTTGGATTATCAGGTTGTGGCTTGCAGCCACGATGGGATCCACCGAACTCCGAGTCGCCTTCTGAAATCCGGTCATTTCAACAACAAGCTCATAGGCCACTGCCGACAGTCCTCGAAAAACGAAGGATCCATCCGCGCCCGTCATGGTTTCCGCCTGGGTTTTATCGGGTGCGACCAGACGCACCGTCGCTGCCGGAATCGGCACACCCTTGGCATCGGTCACTCGCCCTCCGATCGAGACCGGTTCCTGGGCGTGGCCGAGGGCCACCAGCAGCAGGCACCCCAAACAGAAATTTCGACAAAAAGCGAATGTGGTCATAGCACAGTGTTCATCCAGTTATTTCGGGGGTTTGAGGTCACAGACCCCATAAGGCCTCGCTATTATTACGCACCCGATAGCGTTCAGGTTACATGAATACGACAAACCCCGTATCGATGCGGTCACGAATAACATTAGGCAGCATAGCCGCAACCAAGATCTAACGCCAAGACTCAAGACGCCAAGAAATCAAGGATTAAAACTCTTGGCGCCTTTGAGTCTTGAAGTCTTGGCGGCAAAAATCCTTTCCGGCTTGCAAAGGAATCCACTTTGGGTCCCGATTACCGGATGTTTGCCGTTAGGGGAGAAAGCTCTCGCCGGAACGATCCCGGCTCGCGGGCTGGCGCCAGGGACAATTGGGCGAAGAGATTTCTCGAGCCTCGTCAGGATAGATAAGCGCGGCGCATTCCTCGGGGTTGCAGCAGGTTTGGCAAACCCTCTTGAAGGCGTGAACCCGCAGAAGCTTGATGTCCGGAGCCAGGAAGCCCTCCTTCACCGGTTCCCGATGCAGGAGGTCCGTGCTGAGGTACTTCTTGTTGTCGTCGGAAAAGACGGTGACCACCACGGCATCCTTGCCCAGCTCGTTCTGCACCATGAGGGCGCCCAGGAAGTTCGCGCCCGAGGAGATTCCGACCCCGAGGCCGAGCTCAGCGGCAAGTTTCTGGGCCATCACAATCGCGTCCCCGTCATCCACGGCGACCACGCTGTCCAGAGAATCCAGTTTTACGATCGGCGGGATGAATTCGTCGGATATTCCCTGGATGCGGTGCTTTCCGATTTTGTAGCCCGTGGACATGGTCGGAGAATTGGCCGGTTCCAGCGGGTGGAGCTTGATCGATGGTTGCTTCTCCTTAAGATAACGGCCTACTCCCATAATGGTTCCACCGGTTCCCACGCCGGCGATGAAAGCATCGGGGACCAGCGAATGCCATCGCAACTGCCACCAGATTTCCGGACCCGTGGTTCTGTAGTGAGCCTCGATGTTATCCTCGTTCGAAAACTGCCTGGGAAGGAAAACGTCTCCTCTAGACAGGGCCAAGTCCTCCGACCGGCCGATGCTGCCAAGGAACCCCCCTTGTTCTTTGCTGACAAGAACAATTTCCGCGCCCAGGCTTTTGATCAGGTTGATCCGTTCAGCGCTCATCCAGTCAGGCATGAAAATAATTGCAGGATGCCCCAAGGCACGGCCGACGGCACAAAAGGCGATGCCGGTATTGCCGCTGGTGGCTTCGGCGATCAGATTCCCGGGTTTGAGCAGCCCGCGAGCATAACCTTGCTGCAGGATGAAAAAGGCCATCCGGTCCTTGATGCTCCCGGTCATGTTCAGGTTTTCCGCCTTGGCATACAAGGTGCGCGTCTGGCCCCGGAACATGAACTCGATGGCGAGGAGTGGAGTGTTGCCTATAAGGGGTGCCAGCTCGCGGATTCGGCGATGGTAATCAGGTACCACGGTATGAGTCCTCCTCGTATTTCGAATGATAGCAACCGGCCTTGCTACATAACCCGCGGCAAGCTACACGCCGGTTGACGCCCGCCTTCCGCGTCAGGAAACAATAACCCAGATGCGGCAAAAAAGGCTGCAAAAAAGGGATTCATGGGCCGGCCTGGAAGATCCGGAGATGGTCCTCCATTATCGTTTCTTGGAAACCGTGGGTAGTACGAGCCTGGCAAGTTCTTGCGCATCGGCGCATGAGGTTCATGTAAGATAGGGCGGACCGAGCACCAGCGGCATCTTGCCGATCTCCGGGGACCACGAAGATCCGTAGAGAGCTGGGTCCCGAAAACGTATGTTTAGCCTGGCGGTTCCATGACACTTCTGCAAGCACTGGAACGGGAGATTTCATCAACCATCCTATCCCGGGGCAGGGACTATTTCCGCCGCGGAGCTGTCAAGTCTATCGGCCGCAAAGAAGATACCATCCACGCTATAGTGGAGGGCGGTACAACCTACCAGGTCAGGATAGATTGTTCCGTCCCGGATGAGATCGGCTTTTACTGCAGCTGCCCCTATTTTGACGGTAACCTCGATGTTTGCAAACATGTGTGGGCCGCCTTCATTGCCGCCGAGCGCGATCATCTTTTGCCTGACTGGAATAGACGGACACCACCGGACCTCCTCCCAGATGAAACTGATAGCCTGGAGGAAGACGAAGAGGATGACAACGACCTCTTCTTTGATGAGAACGACGAAGAGGATGAGGACGAGGACGCCCTCTTCGATGACGGGAATAGTACAGATAACGAGGGCTACCGCGGAGGCAGCCCTACCGCCAGAGAAGGCAGCCGCGCGCAGAGAGCCCAGGCAATGAAGCACTATTGGCAGGAAATGCGTAACAAACACTCCGGCGGTGCAAGGACGCCGGAAGCACCTGCCAGTCAAACGAAACCTCCGGCCTGGAAGCATCTTTTTGAGGAGCTGAGCCGGCAGCAGCCCCCGGCTCATGAACCGTCTCCCGAATGGCCGGCCGAGAAGGGAATCCTCTATATCCTGCGGTATGCAGCCGACTACCGCAGCGAAGGGTTGGCTATCGACGTTCAGGTCCGCACGCGTAAGAAGAACGGCGCCTGGGGCAAGCCGCGCGCCTATTCCATCAAATATCAGATCCTTCCAGCGTTGCCGGACCCTCTGGATCGGCAGATCCTGCAGTTGCTGATTGGCACACCTCGATACACCGTAAATGTCGATTCTGGAAATCGTTTTTTTCCTTCGGCCGAGGCCCTTGCCGAGCTGCTCCCGCTCATGTGCCGTTCCGGCCGCTGTTTTTTCCGCCCCGCCGAGCCGCAGCTCGAGTTGCAGCCCCTCGCATGGGATGCCGATGAGCCATGGCAGTTCCTTGTCGACGTTCGACGCCGGGAATCAGCCTATGTTCTCTCAGGATCATTGCGCCGAGGCGAGGAGCGCACGGCTCTGGAAGAGCCCGCCATTCTGTTCAGGTTTGGCTTCTTCATAAACCGCGGACTGATCAGCCGGTGCGATTATGGCGGCGCTTTCGACTGGGTGCGGCTTCTGCGCCGGGAAAAACGGGTCGAGGTGCCGGCGCAGGATCGCGACACCCTGTTTCAGGAACTGTTGCGGCTGCCGCTGCTGCCGGCCTTGGAGCTTCCCGAGGAGTTGCAGTTCGAAGAAGTCCGCGCTTGCGGCCAGCCGGTGCTGAAGCTGCGTCGATCCCCCAATCCCTGGGAGCGGGGCATGCTACAGGCGGATCTGGCATTCGAATATGCCGGCTTCCTGGTCCGCCCCGCCGAAATCTCGCAGGGAATCGCCGACCCGTCCAACCGGCGCCGTATCCGGCGCGATCCGCAGGCGGAAAAATCCGCTGTCCAGCTGCTCGCACGCACGGGTTTCGCGCGAGGTTACTCCTCAAAGGGACCCGTGTGGCTTTTGCACGAGGCGAAACTTCCGCACACGGTGCGCGATCTCACCGCCGCCGGGTGGCAGATTGAGGCCGAGGGAAAACTGTTTCGCACCGCGGGTGCTTTCAAGATCGAAGTCAGCTCGGGAATCGACTGGTTCGAATTGCGCGGGAGCGTCGAGTTCGGCGACCGCCGCGCCCCCCTGCCGGCTCTCCTGGCCGCGCTCAAGCGCAAAGAAAACACCGTTCTGCTCGACGACGGCAGCGTGGGCATCCTGCCGGAAGAGTGGCTGCGCAAATACGGCATCCTGGCGGGCCTGGGGACAGCCGAGGAGGACCACCTGCGCTTCAGCCGCTGCCAGACCGGTCTGCTCGACGCCCTGCTGGCCGCGGAACCTGCCGCCTCCTGCGACGAGATCTTCGAACGGGCGCGCGCTCGCCTGCGCGAGTTCGCCGGCGTGGCCCCCGCCGACGTGGCGCCGGGGTTCTGCGGACAGCTGCGGGAATACCAGCGCGAAGGGCTGGGCTGGATCCACTTCCTGCGTGAGTTCGGCTTCGGAGGCTGCCTCGCCGATGACATGGGACTTGGGAAGACCATCCAGGTGCTGGCACTGCTGGAGTCGAGGCGCGAACTGCGCGCATTATCCAGCCGGGAAGGACAGCCCGCCGCCTCGCTCGTGGTCGCACCCCGCTCGCTGATCTTCAACTGGAAGCAGGAGGCCGCGCGCTTCACGCCGCAGCTGCGCGTGCTTGACCACACGGGCGCCGGACGTGCCAGGGTCGACGGCGGATTTGATGCCTATGACCTCGTGCTCACCACCTACGGCACACTGAGGCGCGACGCGGCCTTTTTCAAGGACCGGCACTTCGACTATCTGATTCTCGACGAGGCGCAGGCGATCAAAAACGCCGGCACCGCCTCGGCCAAAGCCGCGCGCCTGCTCAAGGGGAATCACCGCCTCGCTCTCAGCGGCACGCCGGTCGAGAACCATCTTGGCGAGCTGTGGAGCCTGTTCGAGTTTCTCAATCCTGGGATGCTCGGATCCTCTTCCGTCCTCAAGCTGGGCCAGGGGGAGCTGCGCAAGCCCGACCACGAGGCGCGCGAGTTGCTCGCGCGCGCCTTGCGGCCGTTCATCCTCCGCCGCACCAAGGCGCAGGTGGCGCGCGACCTGCCCGACAAGGTCGAGCAAACACTCTTTTGCGAACTCGATCTCGCCCAGCGACGCCTCTACAACGAACTGCGCAACCATTACAGACAGCAACTTCTGCAAAAGGTCGAGCATGAGGGCATAGGCAAGACCAGCATCCAGATCCTCGAAGCGCTGCTGCGGCTGCGTCAGGCAGCGATCCATCCGGGTCTGATCGATCCGAGGCGCGTCACCGAACCGAGCGCGAAGCTCGAGGCGCTCATGCCCCAACTCGACGAGGTGCTCGACGCGGGGCACAAAGCGCTGGTTTTCTCCCAATTCACTTCCATGCTCGCCATCCTAAAACCGAAACTGGAGGAAAGGAAGCTGGCATTCGCTTACCTCGACGGGAAAACACGCGACCGCCAGGCCGAAGTCGAGCGTTTTCAGCACGACCCCAAATGCAGATTGTTTCTCATCAGCCTCAAGGCCGGCGGGCTGGGGCTCAACCTTACGGCGGCGGAATATGTTTTCCTCCTCGACCCCTGGTGGAACCCGGCCGTCGAGATGCAGGCCGTCGACCGCAGCCACCGCATCGGACAGACCCGGACGGTGTTTGCCTATCGTCTCATTTCCCGCGACACGGTGGAAGAGAAGGTCCTGGAGCTGCAGCGCACCAAGCGTGATCTCGCAGACGCAATTATCAATGCCGACAACAGCCTGATCCGCGACCTGCGGCCCGAAGACCTCGCGCTCCTGCTCAGCTGAAACAAATCGCAGCCCTGATCGTGACTTTGATCTCGGCGCTGCCTTGGCGGTTGCTGGAGCGTCTCCGACGAACGCAATAATCGATGAGTTCAAAGGCATTGAAGCCTGAATCCTAGGAGTCCGTCCGAGAATTAGGAGGGGCTCCTAGCTAAGTCCTTGAGATGGATGCTATATGCGGTGGTGACACAATTGAGGGGCCAGTCGAGGGATGCAATCTCTAGATATACCATGGGGAGTCCGCACCCCTGAACTATGGAATCCGATTCATGATCTCAAGGCGCGTCGCCTTTTCACTACCCACGCCCCTAGCCCTCTTTCCAAAGCCCGCTTTCAGGCGACTGCCGGATTCGCACCTCGATGCACGGGAATCCTCCCCTTCAAGCGCAGCCGGCACGAGAGACCGAGTCCGATTCCAACGTCGCGTTCAACCCGCATAGGATATAGCAAAATCTGATGGCAGGAGCTGCGAGCGCAATCTCCAACTCAATCCACGTTGGGCGCCAGCATGATTGAGTTTCCTCCAGACGCCTTGGCACGATACATGGCTCGATCCGCTGTCTCTACAAGATC
>JBEKYG010000098.1:0-10349 GCA_049511215.1 Acidobacteriota bacterium
GACGGTGAGAACGCTGGACGGTGCCGGCTACGGGGAGTGTACGGCGGGGGAAGAACCCGATTACAGCAGCGAAACGACCGAAACCGCCTGGCACATCCTCTCAGATTTCGTCATCCCGCGTCTTCTGAGAAGGAATCTTGAAGACGCGCGCGCCGTGGCCCCCGTCCTCCAATCTATCCGCGGACACCGGATGGCGAAGGCCGCGGTTGAAACCGCGGCCTGGGACCTGGAGGCTCGCCTGCTCGGAGTCTCGCTCAGCCGGCACATCGGCGGCGCGCGCAATGAAATCCCCTGTGGCGTTTCCATAGGCATTCAGGTCAGCATTGACGCCTTGCTGGAAAAAGTGCGCCAGGAAGTTGCCGCCGGGTACCGGCGGATCAAGATCAAGATCAAGCCGGGCTGGGAAGTTGAACCGCTTCGGTGCATACGTGCGGAGTTCCCCGATGTCCCGCTGATGGCCGATGCTAACTCTGCTTTTTGCCTGGCCGATATGCCCCTCCTGCGCGGACTCGACCCATTCCACCTGATGATGATCGAGCAGCCTCTGGCGCATGATGACATCGTCGACCACGCGCTTCTGCAAAAAGAAATCGCGACGCCGATTTGCCTCGACGAGTCCATCCATAGCGCGGAGGACGCACGCAAGGCGGTCGAAATGGGGAGCTGCCGTATCATCAATGTGAAGCTCGGACGCGTGGGAGGTTACAGCGAAGCGCTCAAGATCAACGATTATTGCGCGCGCAACGAAATTCCCATCTGGTGCGGTGGCATGCTCGAGAGCGGAGTCGGAAGAGCTCACAATATTGCCATGTCCACTCTTGCCGCCTTCACATTGCCGGGTGATGTTTCGGCCAGCAAGCGTTACTATGCTGAAGACACGGTTCGACCGCCGGTGACCGTGACAGCCGAAGGGACCATACGTCTCACCGAGGCGCCGGGCTTCGGATACGAATTGGATTGGGAACGCATCCAGCGCGCCACGGTGCGGTCAAGAGATTTTGAATAGGATATATCAGTTCATGAATATGTTGACATTTGGCTGTTCCGAAAATGGAGGGGAACACTGAATCCGTCGGGGTCGGTATCGGGGTCGCAGTCGCAGTCGGTCTTGATAGTCCGCAAAAACCGATTGCGATCGCGATTGCGATTGCGACCCCGATCCCGATTCCGATCCCGATGATTGCCATCCAGAGCGAGCATGACCTCTGGCACAGCCGCGACGAGCATCTAGCTCCTCTTGGTTGTATTTGTATCGGGCAACGACAGGAGGGAGAATAGCAATGCCGAATCGCATCATTGGTATTCTGGGCGGAATGGGACCGGAAGCCACGGCAGACTTTTTCCGCGAAATTATTCGACTGACCCCCGCGAAGAAAGATCAGGACCACATACCGGTTCTGATCTATTCGGATCCAAGGGTCCCCGAGCGGACGCAGGCTATCCTTCATGGCGGAGAGAACCCAACTCCCTACCTGATCAAAGCCGCCGTCACATTGGAAAATGCCGGTGCGGGGATCCTGGCCATGCCCTGCAACACCGCGCATTATTTCTTGGCCCGGCTACGGGCGGAGGTGCGCATCCCGATTCTGGACATGATCGAGGAGACGTACCGTAGCGTACGCTCGCAGATCGGGAACGCCAAATCGGTTGGACTGCTGGCGACGAAGGGAACCATCCTGAGCGGAGTCTACCGTGATGTTTTCTCCCGTCACGGTTTGGAGATCCTCGTGCCGGAGGCAAGCGACCAGGAGCGTCTCCAGCAGGCCATTTTTCAAATCAAAGCCGGCAGCTACGAGCGCGCCCGGCAGGACACCTTCGAAAAGATCGGCTCGACTCTGATAGCGGCAGGCGCCAAGGCCGTGATCCTGGGATGTACCGAGATCCCCCTTGGGTTCGATGTCGATCGCGTGGACTACCCGGTCGTGAATGCCACGCGCGTGCTTGCCCAGGCTGCCGTCGATTGGGCGCTGGGGAAATGAAAATGAAATCAGGACCTGCTCGGTGTCTCCTTCTCGACATCGGCCTGGTGCTCATCGACTTGAACTATGAACGCTTTGCCAACGAGATGGCGGCGCTTACGGGGCTCGAACCGCCTCAACTCGAAGCTCTGATCACGGCAGATGGGTTGGTGCAAAAGCTGGAACTGGGAAAAATGACCGGGGCGGAATTCTACGAAGAGGCGTGCCGGCGCGTTGGGACCCGCTTCCCATGGCACGAGTTCCTCGCGGCTTGGGGCTCGGTACTCGATCAACCCTTGATTCCCGACCAATGGCTCGCCGTTCTGGCGTGCAACGCCCGCTTGTGGGCTCTCTCCAATACCAACGAGCTGCACTTTGAATACATGAAAGAGCATTACGCCTCTCTGCGCCATTTCGAGGGCTTCATTCTCTCTCACCAGGTCGGCGCTCTAAAGCCCGATCCCAGGATTTTTCTCCACGCCTTGGAAAAAATGCAGGCGCGCGCTGTGGACGTCTTGTTTGTGGATGACCAGGAAGCGAATGTCCGAGCTGCTCAGGCTCTGGGTATCGAGGCCTTCCGATTTCTGTACCCCGATCAGTTTGCGGTCCAACTCAGATCCAGGGGAATGCTCTGAAGGACAGCAGACAAGAGGCAGTAGGCAGCAGACAGATCGTTTCGCCTGCCGCCCACGGCAAACTGCCCTTCACCGAATGTCCAGGAATAACCAGTTTGAGGTACCACCGTCGTCCGGATTGGTTACACTGATCGGTATCCTTCCCGCCGAGAGGATCAGGGAGGCAGGTACTACAGCTCGCACCTGCCATGTGCTGAGCACGGTTGTGACAAGCGGTGTGGTATCAAAGTTAATCACCGCTCCGGGTTTCAAGTTACACCCATTAATCGTTAGAGTAAAAGATGGACCGCCTGGAGCTACCGTCCGCGGACTGAGCGAGGTCAAGAAGGGCTCGGCGACAAACGACCCTTCTGAGATCAAAAAGCTGACGGCATCTGAAGACCCGCCGCCTGGAGGAGAGTTGGTAACCTGGACGGTCCATTCGCCCAAGGAATCGGGGTAGCTCACTGTAATCCAGACCACGAGTTGGATGCTGCTGATCAGTTCGACAGCCGCGTCGGCGGGTGGGTCTCCGGGGTTTGGCGGGAAGATCTGAACCGATGTGTCAGGGCCAAAATTGGTTCCTTCCACAATGATCGGCATAGAAAACTCGGCTGACGAATCCACAATGGTCGCCGAGCCCGACAAAACCGAGGTAATGGTGGGCTGTAGCCCGTCGATGCGCACAAACGTCACCTCCGAGTTTGCCACCGAGGGATCAGGATTCTGAACCCGGACCTCGCCAAACCCGGCTTTTCGCAGTAATCCAGCGGGGATTTTGGCGAAGAGGTGAGTGCTCAGGCAGTATGCGTCGGTTTCGCAATAGGAGGTGACCAAGGGCAGGTCATTAAACAACACCACGGCTCCGCGTCGGAAGCCGAATCCCAAAACATCGATGTTCAGGGGACCCGCATCCAACTCGAGCCTGGCGGAGCAGACGCCCGGCAGGACCGCTTCTACAGCAGGCGGCGGATAATATACGACCAGTAATTGGACGTTGGATTCGGCGCCGGCAGGATATGGATTCTCCACACTCACCGGATAAATGCCGCCATGTTCCAAATAGGGCGCCGGCAGATAAACCACAATCTCCGCATCACTGATAACGGTCACCTGGATGCCATCACTCGCGCCGTTTACCTTTACCACGGCTCCCTCCAGGAACCCCGTCCCCTGAAGTGTGACATTGCCGGCCGGACCCCCCTCAACGAGCGCACCCGAGGTAATAGCCTTTGTCAAAACTGGTTTGTCTTGATAGGCCACGACGGCAAAGGTTTGGCTGACATTCGGGGAGACACCAGAACCGTTGGTAACGACGGCGATGTTGAAGATAGACGCGGACGCCATCAAGTAAGCAGGCACGACGGCTTGCAGTTGTGTGGAATCAACAAACGTAGTTAGCAGCTGCAGCGAGTCGACAAATGCCTGGGAGGTCGGGTTAAAATCTCTGCCGAATATAGTGACCGTCGTATCCTGACTGCCCACGCGCAGGGAATCCGGCTGCACCAGGATGCCATTGGCGGCGGTAAACCCCTGGAAGTTCTGCCTCTTGCTTGCATCCGTGATGTCAAAAGTCGCTTGCGCGGGCGCAAATTGGAACCCGAACTGATCCACCGCCATCGAGTAACTGCCTTGCGGCAAATCTCTAAACACGTAGGTTCCCATTTCGCCAGAGGTCGTAGTCATTTCCACGGGGCCCGCGAGCGCGACCCGGAATCCTGCTGCCGGCTTGTCGTTAACCGTCACTATGCCCGTGACGGCGAAGCTGTTAAGGGGGCTGGCGAGAAACGAGGTGTCCTCCGGGGCGACGTTCCAAGTTATGCTCCCCGAGTCGCTCGAGATCTCGGCGGCGGCAAACAGAGCTCCATTAGAGACCACGTGCACCACGCCGTCCGGCAGATCTCCCACCTCGGGTAGGAGCGCGCTCAAAGAAATAGACTCCCTCTGGCTCGGGCCAAGGGTGATCTGATTGGCGGCAACCGTTACGCCATCGCCGGCGATGATCTGGATTTCGGCAGTGCTCGTGACCGGAGTGGGATTTACCAGCGTGAAATCGGTGTGGAAGCCGCTTCCCTGTAGGAGCTTAGGGAAGACGAATTCGGCCTTCGGCGTTCTCTGAACGGGAATGGCGGTAAGCGACCCGGCATCGCCGCGGCCGTATATGATATTCCCCACCATCCGTCCCGAAGACTGTAACAGGAGCCATCCCTCCTGCTCATGAGACCCGATCTCCGTAATAATGCTTTGCACCGGAGCCCTCAAACCTCCCTGAGGTTTGAGAGTGACTAAGTGTGCGCCCAGAGTCGAACCATTGTTCGAAACGGCGGTTACGCTTACATACTCAATCACGGGTTCGAGGTTCACCAGCGCAAGAGTCGATGCGTCCTGCCCACCTGTACGGAAGAAAGGGATGACTCCTGAGTTGGATGCTTGGGTAAGAGGAACCGCATTCAGAGCCGCCAAATCCACAGTGCCCCCCAGCGAGGCGCTGGAGGAAAAGCCCGCGAACAGGCTGGCGCCTGCCACCGACTGAGCGGCCGACAGCACGTTCCGTGCCTTGGATGTTGCCGTGATATGTGAAGCCCTGCTGAAACTGGTGCCGGGAGGGAATACATTCTGGGCTAGATTGTGATAGGTGCCGCCGCCCGGCACTGTTATTGTGACAGCGCCTTGCAATTTTCCATCTAAGCTCCAGAGCTTCAGATCGACCGAGGTGTCGCGGAGGTTCGGATTGGCAAGATCAATCTCCGAGATCCCCTCGGTCGAGCCTGGGATTACCGGGAAAACCAGACTCAGGGATGCTTCGGCGGCATCGCTCCCGTCGATGAAAGTCGGCGGTGGATCGAAGGTCTGATAGATTGCGACCAGCCCTGCCGCGGAACTCGAAATCGCCAGCGAGCCATCCAGACTCACTGCGGCGCCAAACAATTCTCCGGCGGTCTTAGCCACCTGGCCGAGCGCATGTACCGTCAGAGTTATCGGGTCGCTCACGTTCGCCACCAACTTACCGTCTCGACCTCGAAACGTCAGGGTTATCGTTGCCGCGCCGGAGTTGGGATTGAAGATGGTAATTCCGGTACTTGCCCCTGAGTTGGAAACAAAGCGCGGGAAGAGAAACTGCGATGCCGATCCAGATTGAGCTTGCAGCCCGGCTGACGAGGCGGCAAGACAAAGACACAGGGCCAGGATCCATCGTCGACTGCCGGCGGCAAAAAGTCTCTCATTCATAGGGCGACCTCATTTAGTTGAGGATATCCTCCCGCGCCTGGCGCTGCGGTGTCCCGCATCACCAAGTTTGCGCGGGTCTCAGAAGTAGTAAACAAATCCAAAGGAAGCCTCGATCTGATGGAACACTCCGCTGGCAGGGAACACCATCGCAGCGGGATCGTTTGAATTTTCAGCCAGGCCATAACGCGGCGCCCGCGACATATAGTCGCGCGCGTCGAAGCGGAGACCCGCATGCTTAGTCAGCTGGAAGCGCAGGCCGCCGCCCGCATTGAAAGCAAAGATATTCTCGGAGCGCAGCTTGCCCATTCCCAGCTCCAGTGCCGTATTCACGGTTATGGGGGTAATGACAAAAAAGGTCCCGCCCACGCCTGCCGTCAAATAGGGAAAAACCTTTTTCTGGGAATCAAGTCCACCTGGGTACCAGAGAGCGTTGAATGCGATCTGGTGCGAGCGCACTGTGAAAGGAAAATCCACGCCGCTGCTGGAGTTTACGATTTTGCTGGCGTTGGCGCCGTAACTGTAGATGATGTCTTCACCCCAGTGCTTTTTGAAATCGACACCAACCCGGATGCCGCCCCGCACGCCGGCGGAAAACTGGTGTGAAACCAAAATGGGAGGGGAGAATTGTGGCACGCCAATAAAGAAATCTTTGTCCTTGGGAATGTTCCCTGCGGCAAACAGCTCAAATCGATACTGATTCTGTGCGAATGCGGGAGCAACCATGAAAAGCAGAATCGCTAACGAGGGGTAGAAGCGAGCAATTGTTTTCATTTCAAACTCACCTTTCCACGAAGGTTGCGGGTTCAATGGGGGGAATGATCACGGGCCAGATATGCATTTTCCCGTGCCAGCGCCGATCTTGATCCGCTCTTGAGCAAAGTTCATTTAATCTATCGACTTGGCTCTGGCGTGCGCTTAATAGTTTTTGTGGCCGCCAAAAATGGCCGCGCCTCGGCTGGCAAGTTTTGCCGGGCGGCCGGCACGGTTTGGAAAGACGCGTCGGCCCGGATGTCACGGGGTAATCCGACGTCGGCGCGAGCACTCCACGTTCCTGCGCCTGCCTTACCTAACGGGAAAGCAATGGGGGTGAGCGATGTTTTTTCGCCGGTAACTGCTCAACGTTGTTTGGACTGTAGTCTGATTCTTCTCGGGGTCGGGATCGGAATCGCTATCGAAAGTGATCCGTTTTCTTTCGATTCCGATACCGATCCCGACCCCGATTCCAATCTCCATCAAGGTTTTTCCGGCAATCACCTGAGTAGTTGCTTTCGCCGAATCCCGGCGGATGCCGACAACTGCTGGCACTGCGGCCAAGATGAGAGACGAGAGACGATGAGTGGCCGGCCCATCGCATCTCAGCACTGGTTATTGGCCCGCCGTTTCAGTTGCCTCAGTGACCGGATTTCTTAGCCTGGGGAGTGGTGGGGTTGGAGCCTGGGGCGTTGCCCTTGGCCTTTTGCACACGCAGGCGCTGGGCAATCGTCTCGAGCTTCTGCTGTTGTTCCGCGGCCAGAAGATTCTTGATTTGCAGGCGCATCAGAAACGTTGTGCGCTCGAGGTTGCGCCTTGCCGCCGCAACGCCGTCGAACGCCTTAAGGGCGGCTTCTTCATCAACCAAATCCTTGGCCAGGAGGTCGGCAAGGTCCAATTGACGCCTCTCAAAGTCGGCTCTCTGGTCGATCAAGGTCCTCTGATTTCCCCTCCACAGAGCCTCGATCTTCGCTTGCTGATCCGGGCTGAGCTTTAGTTCCTGGATGATACGCCTGTCCACCCACCATTTGCCCGAGGGCATCTCCTTCAATCCTACCTGGGCAAAGGTCCCCTCGACCATTAAAATGGCCAGGAGACCGGTCCAGGCACAGCTGATGGGCACTTTCATGATGACTCCTTCCTCTTTGTCTTGTAATTCAGCCCGGCCTTCGGAGGCGCGGAGTTCGTGGTTTCCCGCGGCGAGCCCGGCCATAGATCGTATGCGGAAAGATAATCGGCATCCGAATATTCCAGGGTCTGCTCCAGGTCTTGCAGAATCTTCTCATCCCCGCGGTCGCGATCGGCTGCCGCCATGCCCAATTCCTGATTTGCCGGCTGAGTGTTATGGCGCAGCGGTCCATTTCTTGTCAACAGAACTGTAGCCAGCAAGATGCAGGCGGCCGCCGCAAGCCACTGCCATTTTCGATCGGGCCGCCAGGTCCACAGGACAGGAGATGCCTCCCGTTCCGCTCGAAGCTTAGCCTTGAGCCTGGGAACAAAATCGGGCGAAGGCTTTACTAAAGGATGGCATTCAAGCGCGCTCCAGGTGCGCTCGAGTTCGTCCTCGAGCCCCGCGCATTCAGGGCAGGCGCGCAGATGCTCCACGAGCAGTCGCTCGTCGTCCGCGCTGATACCCCTTGCTGCCTTCCGTGCCAATATGCTCTGAGCGCGGGTGCATCGCATCTAGATCCTTCCTTTCTGGTAACTACTCAGGTGGTTAGCAAACAACTCTCATTCGGCGTCGGTATCGGAATCGGTATCGGAATCGAAAGGAAACGGAGTCGATACCGATTCCGATACCGATTCCGACGCCGATAAGAATCAGATTTCAGTCTATCCACCTGAGTAATTACCCTTTCTGAAGATATGGGAGAATTTGGGTGCGCACGTGCAGCTTTCCGCGGTGGATGTAGGTCTTGACTGCCGCTTCCGTGCAATCCATGATCTCCGCTATCTCTTTGTAACTCAATTCCTGATAGCGTCGAAGTACCAGCGCTATCTTTTCGTTTCGCGGCAGCGAGCGGATCGCTCGGCGGATGACTTGTCCCATCTCCGTCGAAATGAGCCTTCGCTCCGCATCCGGCGCCGGATCCCGGAAATGCTCTTCCATAGCCGGAGAATCCTCGGCCGAGTTGTAGTTGTGACTCCAGAAGTGCATCCGGCGCTTTCGGTCCGCCTCCTTGATGCTTAGATTGGCTGCGATCCTGTAGATCCACGCTGCGAACCTGGCCTTCGGCTGATAACGGTGACGAGCCCTATATACCCTGAGGAAGACCTCTTGGGCCAGTTCCTCAGCTTCAGCTGTGTTATTGACAAACTTGTAAATAAAATTGACAATAGGTCCTTGATATTTGTCCAGAAGATGATCAAATGCTTCCTCATTACCGTCCTGAAAAGCAATCATCAAGGTCGCATCCGGGTCTCGTTGATCCATGGGCACATCAGCCATTATTGAGAACCCCAGGTGCGGAAGAAAGTTTCAGGCAATGAACCATTTCAGCCAGTAATGCCTCCTTGAAGAGCAGGCGGGTGCGACGATGGCATGGGAAAAGGGTCGCATAGATTCGGGATCGCATTTTATGGTTTTCGGGAGTCTTAGCAGCAAACTCCTGGTCCTGATGATCGCGCTCTCCCTTCTCCCTCTTGTCGGTATTTCCATTTTCTCGTATTACGTAGGCAGCAAGCAGATCGCAGAAGACCGCATCAAGCTGGTCCTCGAGAACAAGGCCCAAGATACTGCCGACAAGATCGACATCATGCTTCGCAACCAGAAGCAAGAGGTGGCCTCGATGGCCACCACCCTTTCCGTCATCCGCCTGCCGCTTGGGGAACAGAATCGGGAGAGCATGATCGAGCTCCTGAACAACTTCTGCGTTAACCACGAAGTTTATGACGTTTTGGCTGTGCTGGACGATCGGGGAAAAATTGTCGCCGTCAACACCGTAAATCGGTTTGATCAACGGCTCCCGTCTTTGGGTTACCTGGGCGCGGATATCAGCGGCTACCCGGGCGAGAAAGAGCTTTTTGCACGGTCCGTGCGCGGCGAATCCTCGCATCAGGATTGGTACCAGTCGACACTGGTTCAACGGCTGTATGACTATAGGAATGAAGACGAAAGCCACCGGTGGAACATCGCTTATTCCGAACCGGTGCGCAACCCCCAGACGCATGAAATCATCGGTGTTTGGATCAGCATCATCAATTGGTACTACATCCAGAGCATTCTCGACAGCGTGGAGCCCGACCTGGCGAACCAGGGCCTCAAGACGGGATATGCTTTCATGTACGCGAAGGACGCGGACAGGATCATCGGGCATAAGTATCGGGCAAATAGAAGCGACATCGAACCCTTGCCATCCTATCCTCCGGACGCACAGAATCTCTACAATACCCGGATCATCGAAAATCATGGGTTGAGAAACGTGCACGACGCGATCAAGCTTCAAATGCGCAGTTTCGCCTATGAGTTTCCCGCAGGCAATAAAAAAATCTCCGGATTTGCTCCGATCGACGACACCTCGTTTGGATGGATCGTGGGTGTCGGAGTCGACGAGACCGATATTTTCCGTCCGATCCAGAAACTGAGATGGTGGCTAGTGGGCATGACCTTCCTGCTGGGCATCCTGGTGGTTATCTCGACATTTGTAGTTGCACGGGGTATTACAGTGCCTCTCCGGAACCTGATCCACAGCTCCCAGACAATCGCTCAGGGCAATCTGAGCCAACGGGTGTTAATCCGGTCGTCGGATGAAATCGGGATTCTCGGCGTGACCTTTAACGATATGGCGCGCGCGCTCGA
>JBEKYG010000099.1:0-10340 GCA_049511215.1 Acidobacteriota bacterium
TCATCTCCGCAGTCGCCAGCTCGAACATCACCGGCACAAGCGCAACCATCAGTTGGACGACCGATATGGCTGCCAACTCCCAGGTCCAATATGGAACCACGTCGGCCTACGGCAATTCGACCGCGATCGACACCAACATGGTCAACGCTCACTCCCAGGCGCTCACGGGACTCTCGTCCGGCACGACTTATCACTTCCGCGTAATGTCCAGGGACGCATCAGGCAACCTCGCATCTTCGGGCGACTTCACCTTTACCACGGTCGACACCACACCGCCGGCAATCTCCGCGGTCGCCAGTTCCAACATCGCGGCATCAAACGCGACGATCACCTGGACTACCAACGAGGCCGCGGATTCGCAGGTGGACTATGGGACCACTATGTCGTATGGCAGCTCGACCATGCTCGATGCGAACATGGTGACGTCGCATGCCCAAGCGCTGGGCGGCCTGTCTGCCGGCACTACTTATCACTTCCGGGTCAAATCCAGGGATGCCGCCGGCAATCTGGCGGTCTCGGGTGACTCTATGTTCACGACCTCCGATCTGCCCGATACGACCCCGCCGGTCATCTCCGACGTCGCCGGCTCGAATATAAACAGCTCAGGCGCGACCGTTGTCTGGACGACCGATGAGCTCTCGGATTCTCAGGTGGAGTACGGCACGACGACGGCTTACGGCAGTTCGACCACGCTCGATGCGGGCATGGTAACAGCGCATGCGCAGGCGTTGAGCGGCTTGACGCCGAGCACGACCTATCACTTCCGCGTCAAGTCCAAGGACGGTGCCGGCAACCTCGCCATCTCTGCGGACTTTACCTTTACAACTGCCGATGCGCCCGACACAACGCCACCCGTAATCTCCGCGGTAACAAGTTCCGACATCACGAGCTCCGAAGCCTCGATTAGCTGGACGACAGATGAGGTTTCGGATTCGCAGATCGAATACGGCATCACGCCATCCCACGGCAATGCAACCGCACTCGACGCGAGCCTGCTGACGGCACATTCACAGGTGCTGAACGGCTTGTCTGCGGGAACCACCTATCATTACCGCGTTCTCTCGAGAGATGCCGCCGGCAATCTCGGCGTCTCAGACGACTATACCTTCACGACCGCCAACCTGCCCGACACGACCCCGCCGATCATCTCCGCGGTCACAAGCATAAGTATCTCCAGCTCCGGCGTGACCATCACCTGGACAACCAACGAGGCTTCCGATTCGTTGATCGAATACGGCATTACTTCGGCATATGGAAACTCCACCGCACTCGACGCGAGCCTGGTGACCATGCATTCCCAGACGCTGAGCGGGTTGTCTGCCGGAACCACCTACCACTTCCACGTCTTATCCAGAGACGCCGCCGGCAATCCCGCCATTTCGGACGACTATACCTTTACGACCGCCGATCTGCCCGACACGACGCCGCCGGCTATTTCGAGCATCGCAATCTCCGGCGTTACCAGCTCGGGTGCAACCATCACTTGGACAACCGACGAAGCTGCCGACTCCCAGGTCGAGTACGGCGCTACGACCTCATACGGCAGCACGACCACACTCGACGCGAATCTGGTGACGTCGCGTTCGCAAACGCTGAGCGGTTTGCTGGCCGGCACGACTTATCATTTTCACGTCCTGTCCAAAGATGCCGCCGGCAACCTCGCGGTCTCGGATGACTCTACCTTCACCACGGCGGAGCCGCCGGATGCGACGCCGCCGGTCATCGCCGCGGTCACCAGCTCCAACATTACGCCGACGGGCGCAACCATTGCCTGGACAACCAATGAAGCTGCCGACTCCCAGGTCGAATATGGAGCCACAGCCGCCTACGGCAGCTCAACGCCGCTCGATCCGGGCATGACAATATCTCACCTGCTATCGCTGAGCGATCTGGCAGCCGGCACAACCTACCACTTCCGCGTCCTGTCCAAGGATGCCGCGGGCAATCTTGCCGTCTCGGATGACTATGCCCTTACCACTGCCGATCTGCCCGACACCGCTTCTCCTATCATCTCCGGAATCACGGCCTCCGCCATAACCATCTCAGGAGCGACCATCACCTGGATCACCAACGAAGCCTCGGATTCACAGGTTGAATACGGCATTACAACTTCCTATGGCAATTCGGCCGTGCTCGACGCGATCCCGGTGACATCGCATGCGCAGACGCTGGGCGGTTTGGATGTGAGCACGACCTACCACTTCCGCGTTCTCTCCAGAGATGCCGCGGGCAACCTTGCCGTCTCCGATGATTATGCCTTCACAACCGCCACTCCTCCAGACACGACGCCGCCGATCATTTCCGATGTTGCCAGCCCGGGTGTCACCAGCTCGACTGCGATCATTTCCTGGACCACCAACGAGGCGAGCGACTCCCAGATCGAGTATGGGGCCACGCCGTCTTACGGCAGCGCGACCCCCCTCGACACGAGCATGGTCACCGCGCACCTCCAGGTGCTGACTGGACTCTCTCCAAGCACTGGCTATCACTATCGCGTCATTTCAAAGGACGCCGCGGGCAATCTGGCCGCCTCCGAGGACTTCACTTTCACCACGGCGGACCCGCCTGATACCACGCCACCCGTCATCTCCGGCGTGGCCGGTTCCGGCATTACCGTGTCGGGCGCGACAATTTCCTGGACAACAAACGAGGCTTCCGACTCGCAGGTCGACTATGGGGCCACAACCTCCTATGGCAGTTCCAGCACCCTCGATCCGAATCTGGTAACATCCCATGCGCAGACGCTGGGCGGCCTCGCGGAGGGCAAAACCTATCATTACCGGGTAAGATCCAGGGACGCCGCGGGGAATCTCGGAATCTCCGCCGACTTCACGTTTAGAACCCCTGCCCGGCCGACGATCTCCAGCATCACGGTTTCCGGCATCAGCACGCGAGCAGCCAGGATTGCCTGGACCACCGACGTTCCCGCGGATACGCAAGTGCTGTATGGTACTAACCCATCATGCAGTCTCGCGACTGAACTGGACCCGAAAGGGACAACTTCGCACCTTCAAGACTTGAGCGGCCTTGAATCAGACACAACTTACTATTACCGGGTACAATCGAGCAGTGGGGCTGGGGCTCTCGCCGTCTCGGACGTGCGCACTTTCCGAACGATGACCACCAAAAAGCTCCAATTTGTCTATCCGCGATTGGCAACTGGAGCAGACCTTCAAGCCGACAGCGAACATACGGGCTTTGCTATCGTCAACCTCAGTGCCACCGAAGCAGTCCTGACCTTTGTCGCCTACGATCAAACCGGGGCAACAATCGCAGGCGCCGACATTGCCAATCCCGCCCAACGCATTCTCCCAAGCGGCGCGCAGCTTGCGCTCACTGATATTGATCTGTTCGGCAGCGGACTGGCTGGCCAGGTGGCTGGTGGCTGGATCGAGATCGACAGCAGCGTCGCGGAGGTGACCGCTATCACTCTGATGTTTGACGCGAGCCAAACGATCCCAGCCGGCACGTCCATCTCCACTACCCTTTCGAAGCAGTTTGTCTTCACCGAGATCCCCGGCCAGGGCAACACGCGCCTCCAAATCGCCAATCCAAATAGCCTCCCGGCCAACGTCATATTCCAGCTCGTTGAGTCCAACGGCATGCCGCTCGCCATCGCTGCTCGGACGATCGATCCTCTGGGAGCGATGTCTGAAGCGATGGCATCCCTTTTCCCGGGTATCACTCCCGAAGCCTGCAACTATGTGCAGGCTGTCTCCGATGTGGGCGTTGTTCCCCTCGAAATGCTGGAAAAGCCGTCACGAGACGACGTGGGACTGAACGGAATCGACGTTGCTTCCGGGGCTACCACACTCTACGCATCACAGTATGCCGTAGGCGGACCCTATAGTTCGACTCTGTCCATTGCAAACCTGGGCGATACGGATGGGAAGCTGACCCTGCGAATGTTCGGAGCCGACGGCGGACAGATCGGACCAACCCGCATCATGCCGATCGCAGGCAATGGCAAGGTCTACATAGACGACCAGTCGTTCTTCGGCTATGCGGCGGATAACTTGGTCCAGGGTTATCTGGTAATCAAGAGTAACGGTCCCCAGGTGGCCGGCAATGTCCTCATCAGCGACGCGGACGATGGCGGCCGCACGGCCCTTCCCCTCGTGACCTCTTTGGAGAATTACCTGGTGTTCAGCCAAGTCATCTCCGACGAGACATTATTCATGGGCCTGTCGCTTCTGAACCCGAACAATGCGCCTGCCGTCGCCACGATCGATCTTTATCAGTCTGACGGCCAGCGCGACGCCAGCATTACGCTTACAATTCCCGGGCGCCAGCGGATCTCCAGGTTGCTCACCGATCTGTTCCCCGGACTCGCGGCAGAAAACTGGACTTCCGGATACATCCGGGTGACAGCAAACGCGGGAGTTGCAGGTTTCTCGATTTTTGGGAAGAAGTAAACTTAAGAAATTCGAGATTCGAGATTAAAGACCAGAGATTCGAGATTGAGGAAGGCGAATTTCGAATCTCGAATTTCGAATCGCGAAGCGTGGTGCCGAAGGGGGGACTCGAACCCCCACGAGCTTAAGCCCACTAGACCCTGAACCTAGCGCGTCTGCCAGTTCCGCCACTTCGGCACTATCGGGTGCATATCTTATGGGGGAGCGCAAGCCTTGTCAATGCCGTAAGCGCTGTTTGCCACGCTCACCGGTCTTGGCTGCCCCACTTTTGACCTCGCCGACCCAGGTGAATCCCGGGCGGCGCGACCATGAGGGGAAAACTCTGGTCCAACTGCGTGGATCCTGTCGCCTCAGCTTGTCCAGGTCGATGCCGAGTTTCTGTGCCTGATCGAGGGCGGTCGCCGCTTTCTCTGTTTCGCCCCGCGCGGTTAGGGCCACACAGTACAGATATTGGACGATTCCCTGCTCGGGGTGCGCTTTGACCAGTTCTTCAAGAACCACCAGCGCCGCCGCTTCGTCCCCCTCGAGATGCCGTAGAAGGGCCAGATTCAGCCCAACGGTCATGTCGTTCTTCGCCAGCTTGCGCGCCTCAACCAGATTCTGAACCGCCAGCGGATAATCGCCTTTGCGCAGGTAGGCTACTCCCAGGTTGTTGAGCACTTCCAGCGTCTGGCTGCGAGCGACGAATGCGCTATAGGCCTGGATGGCGTCCGTGGGATTATCCTGCTTCAGGTAGCAGGTGCCGAGCATGAATTCGGCCTCGAGAAAATGCTGCTCGTCCTTCAATGCCGGCTTCAAATACTGAACCGCCTTGAGACAATCGCCGGTTTGAAAGTAGTAGGCTCCCAGGAGGAACGAAGCTTGCGGCAGATCGCGGTAGAGATCGATCGTCTTCTGGAGCACCTTGGCGCGCTCGCCCTCGTCCGTGATCGCCAGGCAATTGATAAAGGTGGAGTAAGGCTTGTTCGCCACGGTCCTGATCCGCCCTCGAAAGTCATCCCGCGACAGCACGCCGTTGAGCCCGCCATCCGACAAGATCTCCCAGGCGAGATCGTTCTCGATTTGGGGCAACGAGGTTGCCGGGCCGTCCGCAAACATCTCCTGGCTCATGCGCAGGGACTTGAGATTGAGGACTCTGAGCACAATCCGAAGCCTATCTTCCGTCCCGGTATAGCTGCCAAACACCATCCGGTCTGCCGCCGCCCTCTGTGCCACCCGAATCATGCTGGCACGGCTTAACGTCGTGGTTAGCGGAAGGTCGGAGGCTTCAACAAACCTCGCACGCTCCTCCCAACTTATCGCCTCGACACCCGGTGCCTGCAACTCCTCCGAGATCGCGATGGCTAGCCCCTCTCCGATCCAACCCAGGGCTTTCACTTTGGACTGGTTCTCGAGCGGAAATACCAGGTAGGTAGTGCCCGCCGCGGCAGGCGCAGTCAGGAAAAGGAGAAGCAAGCAGAGTGGCAATTGCTTTTGCACGCAATTAGATACCATGTGCGGCGACGGGGTTTCAAAACAAATTCGAGATTCGAAATTCGAGATTCGAAATTCCAAAATCTCGAATCTCGAATTTCGAATCTCGAATTTAAGTAACCGTCTTGGCGCAAGAAATCCTCTCCGCTATCTTTGCTTATTGTTCGAGGACGTATTCTTTCTCGCGGAGGATCAGGCTCGCGGTGGCCAGGAAGAACGTGGTCAGGAGGACCAGCGTCACGATGGCCTCCACCGGATCCGTGCGCTCTCCCATGAGCATGGAGAGGGCGCCGAGCGTGTCCTGGTGGGGGAAGATCGACTGAACGTAGTGGGTAATCGTCAACTTCCGGGTAAAGCCGGGGAGCACGGCAACGAAGCCCTCCCAGCCAAAGGCGTAGGCGAGGCCGACCAGAATGGAATGCTTCAGCCAGGCGCCGAGCAGACCAAAAAAGGAGCCGTAGGCCAGGAGAGCGAGGAGGATAATACCGATATCCCTGCCCAGGAGACCGAGGTCCTGAAAAAACGGGTTCATATCCGATCGCAGGTACAGGATCAGGTAGCTCAATATCACGGTCGGCAGCACCATGATCGATCCGATCCACGTCAGGGCCAGGAACTTGCCCAGCATGATCGTCGGCTTCGGAATCGGCCGCATGAAGAGATAGGTCAGCGTCTTCCCTTCCACTTCCTCCGAGATCAAGGCCGTCCCATAGAACAGCGTGACGAAAAGCACGAGAAAGCGAATGACGGCCGTTGCCATCAACGTGCCGAAAACCTGCGAGGAGGGGAGCGCCGTAGGCACGAGGTTAAAGGTCAGCACCACCCTTCCGACGATGGCAAGACCGAGGACAACCACCGAGAGCAACATCACGAACAGCGTCTTCTTGCTCCAGAAGAGCGTATCGAGGGTGAGATACGCGATGGTTCTTACGTCGCGCCAGCCTTTCTTCAGACTGCGGGATTCAGCCATGCTCGCTCCTACTTCACCAGATAATGGAAAACCGCCTGCAGGTTGTCGTCAGGCGACGTGATCTCCTCCAGCTCGATCTCATGGTCGAGCATCAGCTCGGGGAGGCGGCCGTAAAAATCATCAGGCTTGCGCGATTCCACGGTCAGCCCGTCTCCTTCGGGATGAAATTTGACACTCTCAACGTCCGGGAACCCCACAAAGGCCTCTGCCAGCTTCCTCGGCGCGGAGCATCGAATGTAAATGCTGTGGGGATGCTTGTCGATCAGATCGCGAATCTGGTGGACGTCCCCCTCCGCCAGCACCTGTCCATTGTGCATCAGGAGAATCGTGGAGGTCATCGCCTCAATCTCGTGCAGGATATGGCTGGAGACGATGACGCATTTCCCTTCCCGTCCCCACTGCCGCACCATCTGGATGATCTCGTGCCTCCCAACCGGATCCATTCCGGCCAGGGGCTCATCCAGAATGAGGACCTGAGGGTCATGCGCGATCGCCTGAGCCATCTTGATGCGCTGGCGCATCCCCTTGCTGTAGGCAGCGATCTTTTTATCGCGGGCCGGGGTGAGTTTGACGGTTTCGAGCGCCGCATCCACGCGCTTTGCGACTTCCTCTTCCTCATAGCCATGCATCTGCAGCAGCGCCGCCAGAAATTCCGCGCCACTCATGCGCTCATAAAAGGAGTCCAGTTCCGGGCAGAATCCGATGCGATGGAACAGCTCGTAGTTGTTCCAGATGCGTTCTCCAAACATGGTGACTTCGCCCTGGCTCGGCCGCAGCTGCCCGGTGAGCAGCTTCATGAGGGTCGACTTGCCGGCTCCGTTCGGACCCAGGAGCCCGATAACGCCCTCCCCAATTGAAAAGGTAATGTTGTTCACGGCAATCACCTGGCCGTACCATTTCGACACAGTTCGTCCTTCAAGAACGGCTGTCACTTCACCACCTCCACCGCTCGCACACGGCTATGGATGATCCACACACTGCCCAGCATCAGCCCGGCAAGCAGCAACCCACAAACCCACGGGGACACCTGGAAGCTGAGACGGCTGCCGAACATAACGTCTCCCATCTGCACGATGTCATTTCGAACCGCGAGCCAGGCGAGGGATCCAGTGCGCAAGAGCGCGCCGAGAACGCTTTCCAAAATCTGGCTGAAGAAGATGACCGCCGCAAAAAAGATGCCGGCAAATCGGCTGCTTCGATTCAAGGACGACAGGGCGAGTATGATGAGGGCGTTGGAAAAAATGATGATCAGTGAGAGGCCGATAATCGGCAGCACAACCCAGGCGTTCTGCTGCAGGAATTCGAGATCGGAATGAAATGCCGCGGCCAGCAGAAACAGCAGCAGCCCTGGCAACAGCGTGGGCAAGGTGACGAAAAACACGGCCACGCCAAGCTTGCCGATCAGATAGTCACGCCGCGTGATCGCCTTGGAGAGATAGATCTGCAGGGCATTCGCCTTGAGATCATTGGCAATCAGCCCCGCGCCGGCATAGATTGATATGATGAACGTGAAAAACAACTGCTGGGTGAGAAAATCCTCGAAGAACTTGGCGTCGATCTTCATGAACCCGATCCGGCCCATCACCACGGCCACATAGAGAATCACGCAGCGCACCAAAAACGGGATCAGCGAGAGAAAGAGAAGCACCAAAAAACTCTTCTTCTTTGCGAGCAGCGCAATCCCCTGCCGGGTGATAACCCACCAGCGATAAGGGTGCGATGTCCACTGGCCCGCCCAATGCTGATAGCTCAAATCATGAATCGGCATCCGGGTTCTCCTGATTGACGATTGAAAAACCCATCAACCATCCATCGTCAATTCTTTTGCTCACCTATTACCTCCAGAAATACCTCTTCCAGGGAGTGGCGCATCGGTAGCAGATGCCGGATCTGGACTTTCCGATTGCGGGCGGCCTGCAGCAAAACATGGCTGCTGAGCTCTCCCTTCATGCGGATCCTGATGATGCCATCGTCGCCGTCGAGGCACTGGCAACCCAGCGCCTCCAGCTCGCTGCGGAATGCGCTCACGTCCCCCTTCACGCGACATTCGAAAACCGATCCGGCGCCGCGTTTCAGGTCGTCGATCTTACCCGCCGCCAGGCGCCTTCCCTTGTGAATCACCAGCGCATCTTTGCAGACCCACTCGACATCGGGGAGCAAGTGCGACGAAAGTATGACGTTGATACCCTTTGAGGTGGAAATGTCCTTGACCAGTTCGAGCATTTCGATTCGACCCTTTGGGTCCAGCCCGTTCGTCGGCTCATCGAGAAAGATCAGCTGCGGATCGTGCACCAATGCCTGCGCCAGCTTGATGCGCTGCTTCATACCGGTCGAGTAGGTTTCCACATTCCGGTAACGAGCCTCGCCGAGGCCTACGTAATAGAGAATCTCGTGGGCCCGCCGCATGGCGTCGGTCGGCTTCATTCCGGTGAGTTGCCCCGCATAGGCCACGAACGTGACCGCGTTCATGCCGGGGATGTGGCAGTCATTTTCGGGCATGTAGCCGACCTTCTGGCGGATGGCCAGCTGCTGGGAGAGAACGTTCATCCCCAACACGCTCCCCCCGCCGCTCAACGGCTTGATGAACCCAAGCAGCGTCTTCAGGAGGGTGGTCTTGCCGGCCCCGTTTGGCCCCAGCAGCCCCATGGATCCGCCATCAAACTGGACATTGACCCCGTCCAGGACTCTTTGTTTGCCAAATTCGACCGTGATGTTTTCGAGATCGATGATCAAAGGGACCTCACTTTTGTCTTATTGGTACGAATGAATTGAGATAATAGTTCAAATCAAAAATTAAATTCGAAATTCGAAATTCGAAAATCTCGAATCTCGAATCGCCGATTATGGGGTTGCCACCAGAAGCAACGACGCTTAGAATACTTCCGGGGAGGGGCATGAAAAAGCTGGGTGTTTTTCTGATGATTGTGTGGCTATTGCCGGTGACGCTGATGGCGTTAGAGTCGGGGCAGTATCGCCTGTTATCGGTAACCGGCGTAAACAAGATGATTCTCATTTCTCAGAGCCCCGGCAAACCAAAGTACATCCTCGACGCCTCCACCGCCAAGATCACCGTTGACGGCAACGCCGCCGAGTTCAAGGACCTGTCACACTACAGCATCGTAAACGTCAAATGGGAACTCAAGAAGTCGAGCAAGGACGGCATCGAGGTGGACGGCGTGGCGTCGGAAATCCGTATCCTTACACCCGAACAGCCCAAGAAGATCGAATGAAAAAGCGGCAGCAAGCTCATCACCCCTAAGAAAAACCACTTCACCGCCGCTCCTCATTGTGCTTATAATTCCCTTGTCCGGCAGTTTCCGCCGGGCCGTAGGAAGACCCGCTCTGCAGTTCCGGAAAGGTATTGATAAGTCATTGTAAATAAACGTTTTGTCCGGACAGTGTGCCAGGTCTGCAGAATCGAGGATCTCGAGGCCATGCGCCCGGAGTGCCAAGAGTTCCTTCCTGTGTTGTTTTAGTTTTGG
>JBEKYG010000100.1:0-10337 GCA_049511215.1 Acidobacteriota bacterium
ATTCGCCCTGAACTCCCTCGCAAGATGCCTGGACGGCAGCAAGAAATGGAAAGAAGCGGAAGACGCCGCAATGCGGGCGATCGCCATCCTCAGTGCCAAATACGGCACAAATGATTCCAGCCTTACCACGAGTTACCTGATGCTGGGTTCCATTTACAGTCAACAGAATAGATTTGCGGAAGCCGAGCGAGCTTATTTGCGCTGCATCTCGGTGGTAAAGGAATCGGCGGACGCCAAAACGCAGGCCTATTATCGCAATGCGCTGGCGGGCCTGTACATGCAGTCTGCGAGGTTTGCCGAAGCGGAGGGAATTTACAAGACCAACCTCGAGAACCTGGAACAAAAGTGTGGCACCGAAGGGACGGAATTGTTACCGACACTGCAGGGCTATGCGACTTTGCTGCGCCTGACGGGCCGGCGAGCGGAGGCGGCGGCCGTTACCCCACGCGAATGGAAGCGCTGATGAAAAAGTGAAGGGAAGAACCAATGGGGCGTTTGCGAATCTTCCCGCAGACGGTTCAAAGAACGGTTATCTGAAGATCGTCAAAATAAATAACCGAGTCGGCCTTGGTCCACACCCCGACTTTGCCTGCTTCTTTGAATGTGTCATCTTCCACTTCGTAGAGCTTTTTTCCGTCGTGATATACCTCAAAGAGGTTGCCTTTGGCGACCACGCGCAAGATCCCCCACTGTCCCGATGGAACCTTCTCCTTCATTCCATAAGTGCGCCCTAAGCCCTTGAGCGGCAGATCCGTGCGCACGCCATTCTGGACTTTATAGAGCACGACATTTCCTTCGAGCGCATTGGCCCGGACAATATAATAGTTGTCCTTGTCGCTATAGCGCCATACAATCCCCGCAGCCTGATCCCCCCGTCCTGAAACCGGTTTGAACTTCACGCTCACGTCCACATCCTTTGCGGTCAACCCATCATAGACGCAAACAGGGAAGCGATAGTCCGTTCGATCAGCATCAGTCTGAGCCAGGATGTTCCCGCGATCGGGGGAAGCATCGTCCTTTATTACCACCCATTTCCCTGGTAGGCCCTTGCCGGTAAGCGCCGTGGAAAATCCGCCCGGCGGCTGATCGGCTTTGTCTTTATTAAAATCAATGGTTACGACCTGCGCGGAAAAAGCTGCTGCAGCAATCAGAAGACAAACAAGGCCCAAGCCCCACATGGATCTCATTTGAGCTGCTCCTCGTAAAAAGGATTTTGGAACTTCGTCAACTCCGGCCACGAGCAATCTCGTCGTCCGAGGTCTCTGCAGTCTAGCACGTGGAGATGAAGGGCAGATGAAATCATCGAAGATCTACATTCAGGACGGCGGGATCCTGCATGCGCTCCTGCAGCAGGGGAGTGTGGAGGACCACAAGAAGTGGTTTCCCGTCTGGTGCGGCTCGGGCACCTGATCACCGTTCTGGCGCAGAACACCTTCACCCAGAAACGCCCGCGGAAACCGTTGCTCCATTTCTCCTGGGCGCTGCGAATCGGGGCTGATCCGGTTGCTCAGTCCCGAACACCGGACGTGCCTCACGGCTGAGTTGAGGTCGATCACCTTTTGAACCGGCCCTCCTTCATGGTATGTTGAACCCCTGGAAATTTTGGATTTAGGAGCAGCTGCTATTTTAGGCATTCGCTTCAGACTCGCGGAGCCGCAGAGTCCGGGTAGCCACAATCCAAAATCCGCAATCCAAAATCCGAAGTCAAGATGGAGGGCAACACCGTGCAACCTGCGGATTACTTAAAGAGATCCCTTCTAATCATCGCTGCCATCTGCTCGATCGCGTGGGGGCCGCCCGCCACAACCACTTTTTCCGTATCCTTCGACCCGGCGCTTGGGAACGAACCACTTTCAGGCCGGATTATCCTGATGCTCTCGAGAACCAATCGGTTTTTAGCAACCGAGAACGGAACTCCATTTTTCGGGATTGGGGTCGAGGACCTGAAGCCCGGGGCAACGGTGACAGTGGATGCCGACGTGCTCGGCTATCCGATCAGAAGCTTGCGCGATCTGCCGGCCGGCGACTATTTCGTGCAGGCATACCTGAATGTCTATACGACTTTTCACCGCGCCGATGGGCACACGGTCAAGCTTCACAACGACCAGGGGGAGGGACAGAACTGGCAGCGCTCCCCGGGCAATCTGTTCAGCGACCCCCGGACAATATCCTACGATCCACAGAAGGGCGGAACCATTTCCGTTGTCATGAACAAGAAGACCTCGCCGATTGAGCTTCCCAAAGACACTGAGTGGATAAAGACGGTCCGCATTCAAAGCAACCTGCTGAGCAAGTTCTGGGGCACGCCCATGTACGTGGGCGCCCGCGTGCTCCTGCCCAAAGGCTTCGCCGAACATCCCGAAGTGAAATATCCCGTGATCTTCTCGGTAGGACATTTTTCGATGGGCAGCCCCGGCAGGTTTCAGGCGGACGAGAAAAATGCCGTCTATCAAGCTTGGACCGCGCCCGACATGCCTCGAATGCTTCTGGTCACCATTCAGTACGCCTGCCCGTACTATGACGATTCTTATGGCGTCAATTCGGAAAACGTCGGCCCCTACGGCGATGCCGTCACTCAAGAGCTTATTCCCTATCTTGAGAAGGAATTCCGCGGGATTGCCAAGCCCTATGCGCGTGTCTTGACCGGTGGCTCGACGGGCGGCTGGATTTCACTTGCGGATCAGGTTTTTTATCCCGACTTTTATGGGGGAACCTGGACGTTTTTCCCCGACCCGGTCGATTTTCGCAAGTATCAGATCGTAAATCTGTATGCGGATGCCAATGCCTACTTCCGCGAATACGATTGGGTGAAGGTGCCTCGCCCGGGTAAGCGTAGCCCTGATGGGAACGTCGCATACACGATGGAGCAGGAGAACCTGAAGGAAGAAGTCCTGGGCACGCGCTATCGCAGCGGCGGACAATGGGCGATCTGGAACGCGGTGTTCGCGCCGGCCGCTGAGGACGGATACCCCAAACCTCTCTGGGATCCGCTCACCGGGAAAATCGATCACACCGTTGCCGAGTGGGCGAAAGAGCACTACGACATCCGCTACTATCTAGAGAAGAACTGGGCAACCATCGGATCCAAGCTGGTGGGGAAGATCAACGTCTTCGTCGGGCGCATGGACGACTATTACTTGAACGAGGCCGTGTACTTCCTCGATGACTTCATGTCGAAGACGCAGAACCCGCACTACCCGGGCAGATTTGAATACGGCGAGCGCGCCGGTCATGGGTGGAACCCTTACAAGGGCATGGATCTTTATAGGGAAATGGCGGAGCACATCGCCAAAAACGCCCCGCAAGGCGAAAGCAACCAAGCCTGGCGGTACCAATAAGGATTCGACACCAGCGCGCCGCGCCACTTGAATCGAGGGGTGCAACCCGCAGCCATGGTTCCCGCGGCGAAGTTCAGGGTTCTAGGCTCTCAGCATCTGGTCGTGCTTCTGGCCCTTACAATTCTGGTCATCCTCGTGGTCTGGGGAGCGAGGCGGATGCGCGACCAAGCGAAGGTGCGCTTCGGATGGGTGCTTGGCTTCCTCCTCTTAGGTTATGCATCGGTTCTTTATACCCAGAAGGCATTGGATGAAGGTCTGCATGCAAGCAGCTCGCTTCCCTTGCAGCTATGCGATTGGGTTCTGCTCGCCTGCCTGATAACTCTATACCGTCCGTGCGCCCTTGCCTCCGAGATGGCGTACTTCTGGGGCCTCGCCGGCACGCTCCCGGCCATACTGATGCCTGACATTGCGCAAGGGTTCCCAGCGTGGAGGTTTATACAGTTTTTCTGGGGACATGGAATCGCCTTGCTGTGCATCGCTTATATCATTGCCGCACAGGGTTTCCGGCCGCGTCCGAGAAGCGTTCTCAGGATGATGCTCGCGGTCAACATTGGCGGGCTGGTGGACTTGGCTCTCGATCTTGCGTTCGGATGGAACTATGGATATCTACTGAAAAAGCCGTCGCAGGCATCCCTTTTCGACTATTTGGGGCCATGGCCCTGGTATCTGGTTTCGCTCGAAATACTCGCCCTGGTGATTTTCTGGATGCTGGCATTACCGTGGAGAATCCAGGATCGCATTCGTGCCAATCAGCGAAGCCCAAGGAGAACCTCCGAGTAGAGGAGGTGGATGTCCAGAAGGCATCTCCTCCCCCCTCACAGACCTCAGCGTGCGGGAATACCGCACTGGGTTCCTCAAACATGATTCCCCTGAACTGCACCAGCGGACCCGGGCCGCGTCAGCCGCGGCGACAACAGCGGATGGAGTACCAGGAGTTCTTCGTAAGCAGGCCATGAGAAGGTTTTCCCGCGTGCGTCCAAGAGGCTTGCCCTAGGGAACTCCGTACCATCCTTCGACCACTTGCGGCCCGGAAACCCCAAGTCCCAGGAGCATCCGGCCGCCGGAGAGGAAGTCGAGGGTCGCGGCTGCCATCGCCGCGCTGGCTGGGGTGCGCGCGGGGATTTGCATAATCCCGGTGCCGACGCGGATCCGCTCGGTCTTTGCCGCCAGCCAAGTCAGCGGTGTGATGCAGTCGGAGCCCCAGGCTTCCGCGGTCCAGAGGGAGTGATACCCAAGGGCGTTCAGCCTCTTGAGCCAGCCGCAAGCGCTGCAGTGGGGGGAAGGCAAGAACCCCGAGATGTATGCCGAGACGCAACCCAGGAGATTCCATGGCCGCCTTTGCAGCTACGCGAATCGTAACACGAGTGACGGTTTATTCAATCGTCCATAGCTCCGCGGTCTGATTTTCGAGAACAGCACCTGAATTCTCTCCCCAGCTCCCCTGCTCCTCTGCCCCTATTTAGCGTAGCCGATGGCGCTGATGGGCTGGAGCTTCGACGCGCGGTGCGCGGGATATAGGCCAAAAAACATGCCGATCGAGATCGAGAAAATGACGGCAAGTACGATGTATATCGGCGATAGGCTGAACGGAAGCCCGGTCAGGAGCGATACTCCATATGCGGACGAGAGGCCCAGTGTGACACCGCAGACGCCGCCAATGCCCGTCAGGACACCCGCCTCGATCAGAAACTGCCACAGGATATCCTGGCGTTTGGCCCCCACCGCTTTGCGGATGCCGATTTCACCGGTGCGCTCGGTAACGGAAACCAGCATCATGTTCATGACGCCGATCCCCCCGACCAGCAGGGCAATGGAAGAGATCGCCGCCAGGACCATGGCGATCGGCGCCGTGACATTGGAAATAAACTCGAGCGCGGCATCGGACGAGGTCACGGCAAAGTCGTTGGTCTTATCGGCCTTCAGTTTCCGCTGCTGGCGCATGACCCGGATGATGTCGTCCTTGGCCACATCGAGGGGCACCCCCTCCTTCACAGCAGCAACCACAAGTTGCGTATCCCGCTCCGTCCACATGGTGGCGTTGTAGGTCGTGTAGGGAATCATGGCAAAATTCTCGCCCAGGCTGCCAAACAGAGTCTTGCGCTCGGCAAAGGTTCCGACAACCGTGAAGTCGTCGTTTGCAATCCTGACCTTCTTCCCGATCGGATCGGCATTCGGGAACAGATCGCGTCGTGGGCTGTGACCGAGGACTACTACCCTGGCCCGATGCAAGAGCTCCTCGTCGGTGAACATCCTCCCCTCTTCCAAATCGAGGCTCTGAATGTAGAGAAGGGCCGGCTGCGTTCCGATGACTTGAACCATGCGGCTCTTTTGATCTTTATAGCGCAGTGTCGGCGGGGCGCCGGCGGGCTCCACTATAAATGAGACATGGCGCAAAGTGGCGGTGCATTGCTCGCGGATCGCTTGCGCGTTCTCATCGGTGATCGATTTGCGGTGAAGCATGGATTCGTCAAACCCGCCCACGAAGATGTCAAACTTCTGCACCTCCAGTACGGTCTGGTCGGAGTGGCTGATGTCCTTGGTAATGCTGTCCTGCAGGCCTACCAGAATTGAGACCATGCCCATCAACGACGCCACTCCGATGGCAACACCAAGTACGATCAGCCCGCTCCTCAGCTTGTGCGCGCGGAGCACATCGAGCGCAATGATCAGGTTCTCATAGATCAATCCCGTACGTTTGCCGTCATTCATAGCGCAATGCCTCGATCGGGTCGAGGTTGGCAGCCTGCACGGCCGGATAAGCGCCGAAGAAGACCCCCACCGCGAATGTAACACCCATGCCTATCATTATGGACCAGATTTTGATTGCATAGGGGAGAGGAGAAAAGTAGGCGATAGCGGCCGCGATGACAAAACCCGCCGCAATTCCCAAAAGACCGCCGACGCTGGAGAGCGTGATCGCCTCCACGAGAAACTGCCAGAGAATGTTCATTTTGGTTGCGCCCACGGCCTTACGGACACCTATCTCGCGCGTCCGTTCCGTGACCGACACCAGCATGATGTTCATGATCACGATTCCGCCCACAACCAGGCTGATCGAGACGATCCCGATCAGCACGGCGAAGATCTTCGAGCTGATGGAACTCCAAAGGTTCAGAAGGTTGTCCGCGGTCACAATCGCGAAATTGTCTTCACGTTTGGGACCAAGGCGGCGCAGGGTTCGCATCGCCAGGCGGGTTTGGTCGATGCAGGCCGTTACCTGATCGAGACCCGCCTTGATGGATATCGTCAGCGATTGGTGGGCGCCGAACATTTTTTGGAAGGTAGTGATGGGTATCACGACCATCAGATTGGGGTTGCCGCCCAACCCGGTGGGCTTTTGTGCAAGAACGCCAATGATCCGGAAGGGCAGCCCCGCAATCCGGATTTCTTTGCCGATCGGATCGACGTCGGGATAAAGCCGATCGGCCACGTCTAGGCCGATCACCGCCACATCCGTGCTGTGTTGGACTTCCTGGCCGGAGAAATGCCTTCCATCCTTGAGGTCCCATCGCCCCAGCATGGGGTAGTTCTCGGATCTTCCCTGTGTAAAGACCGATTTTATGTTGAGCGCATGGTTGCGCAACTCCGCGCTGGTTCCCAGATTCGCGTCGATGTACTGTGCCAAGGTGACACGCTCGCGCAAGTATTCCAGGTCGGAGATCGTGATTTTTGGGTTGTGCAGGGATTTCAGAAACTTGTCGAAGTCCGAGAGGATGTCGAGACCGTTCACCTGCTGGACCGAGTAAACACCCGAGCCTTCACCGGCCACCTCGTTTTCGATGTAGCTATTCGCACCGTCGATGATGCTGACCACGGCAATGACGGACATGACGCCGACGATGTTGCCCAGCAGGGTCAAAATCGTGCGCAACTTGTTGGCCCAAAGAGCCTCCAGCGCGACCATCACTCCTTCCAGAAGCTGCATTCGGACACTTCCTCCAAGCGACGCATACTGGTACGTTACGGCATCAGAAAAGGTTAACAAGATCTCTCGAGTCGTGCTGAGCGGGTTGCTGCTTGATTCATAGAGTCTTTGTCCTGGCGTTGGCCTCTAAAACTCAACTCTATACAGAGCGTCATAAATAATGCCACAAGCAAAAGATCATTTCGGGCGTGCGACAAGTTTTGTGGGGGTCTGGAAACAACGGTTTTTAAGGCCTGAAGGGCCGCCAGTTCGTAGGCCCGGCCTTACGGCCGGGATCCGATTCCGGATGAAAATCGAGTGCCGAAGGCGCTGCACTATTGAGTTTCCAGGTGCCGCGCCTTCGGCGCTCCATCTCTCTGCAATCCCTATCCCGGCCTTACGGCCGGGCCTATTCATTGCCGGCCCTTCGGGCCTGAATGACAACAAAATCACACTGGCGGGCACCAAGAGTCGCTTCCCGGTTCTTATTTGTGCCCCACGGAATTTAGATAACATACGACTACGCAGCATGCGGCAGAATTTATGTCGTTCTGTAAAAGACTCGAAGACCCACGGAAGGAGCAAATCAACGACCAGCCCCCATGGCGCGGACGAATTCAGCCGCGGAAGCAAACTGCATATAGGGGTTGTTGCGCTTCTGGTCGCCCAGCGTTGCGGTCGGCCGATCTCCATAGTTGTGCCCAGGATAAAGCACGATGTCGTCTTCAAGAGCGCGCAACTTCCGATTCAGGCTCCACCACATCTTTTCGGGATCGCCTCCCGGAAAATCCACACGACCGCAGGCGCCCACAAACAAAGTGTCCCCGGAGATTAAATTCTTCCCGACCAGAAAGCATTGCGATCCCGGCGTGTGGCCGGGAGTATGAAGGCAGCGAATCGGAATCTTCCCTACGTGGATCTCGTAATTATCGGAAACGGGCTGGATATTCTCCGCGTGCCGCTTCATGAATTCGATGGGAACCTGGTAGCGCTCAGCCATCTCGCGCACATATTTGATTTCGTCGGCATGCAGATAGACTCTCGCATCCGTGGACTCCAGCAACTCCTCGAGGCCATTGGCATGGTCGGGGTGCGCATGGGTAAGCAGGATATGGCGGAGCTGGAAGTCGAGTTTCCGGACGGTTGCGAGAATGGCAGGCACATCCCACGCAGGGTCAACAACCGCGGCTTCGCGGGTTTCTTCACACCCGATGAGATAAATGAAGTTCAGCATCGGGCCCAGCTCGATCTGCTTAAGGACAAATTTGTCTGAATTCATCATTGGGGGGAGGAGCGCTCCATGAGGTGATTGTTTTTCAGAATGGCGAGCACCTCTTCTGGAGTGTCCGCCACATTCATGATCTGTCTGTCGCGTTCCGAGATCAAGCCTCGCGCCATGAGGCTGCCTTCCATCCAGCTCAGCAGAGGTGCCCAGAAAGAGCGGCCCACCAGAATAATGGGAAAAGGCTGGATTTTGTGCGTTTGGATCAGGGTCGCCGATTCGAAGAGTTCGTCGAGGGTGCCGAAGCCTCCTTGCATGATAATAAACGCCCGGGAATACTTGACGAACATCACCTTGCGCACGAAGAAGTACCGAAAACTCAGGAGTGTCTTGATGTAGGGATTGGGGCGCTGTTCCATGGGCAGATTGATGTTCAGCCCGACGGACTGGGCGCCAACCTCGTGCGCACCCTTGTTCGCAGCTTCCATCACTCCTGGGCCGCCCCCGGTGATGATGGTGTATCCGGCAACGGCAACGGCCTTGGCCAGCGCGTAGCTCCTCTCATACTGTTCGCTCCCGGGCAAGACGCGCGCGGACCCGAAGAAGGTTACCCCTGGCTGGATTCGCGAGAGGGTATCAACGCCTTCGACAAACTCGGCCATGATGCGGAAAAGCCGCCACGACTCGCTGGCGCTGATCTCGTCCACGACATAGTTTCTTTCCATCAGGTCTCTCCATCAGGCTCTGCTGAGTGTCAGATTTTTTTCTCCGCTCTGACGAAAGGGGAATTATAGTCTCTCGGGCTCAATGATCCAATTCAGTATCCATGTCATCTTAAAGCAGTGGGGGGAAGGTCTGAACAACAAACGAGACCCGAGCGCGTGTTGCAAACTATACTCTCCACGGTTGGATTTATGTGATCATGGCGTAATATGAGGCAAACAGTGAGGGGCATTATGCTCGTCCATCGAAGGGCTCTGCTGCTCTGTGGGCTTTTTGCCCTCGGGGTTTTGTTTTGCTTCCCCATGGGGCAGGATTCAAACCAAAAGAACATCCGAGTTGAAGTTGAAATGGTCTCTCTCCCGGTAGTGGTCACGACGCGGGACGGGAAGCGGATCGCCGGTTTGGAGAAGGAGGATTTCCAGGTCTACGAGGACAAAATCCAGCAGAAGATTGAAGGATTTACTGCCGCTGATGAGCCGTTCTCCGTCGCCCTGATGTTGGACACAAGCGGCAGCACCATGATGAAGCTGCAGCGGATCCAGAATGAGGCCATCCGTTTTGTCAATCTGCTGCAGCCGGGGGATTCTGTCGCAGTCCTCTCCCTGGCTGAGGACGTCAAGTTGCTGGAGGATTTCACCGTCGCTCGCGGGCGCATCGCCGGCGCGATCAAGAGAACCAGCCCAGGGGGATACACGGTGCTATACGAAGCCGTCTGGCTCGCGCTCGAGGAAGTGCTTAAGCCCGTCCATCAGCGCCGCGCGCTCGTCTTATTCACGGACGGCGTCGATACGGCGAGCACCAGAGCATCGAAAGCGGAGACGATTGAGCTCGCAAAAGAAAGTCGGGCTCCGATCTATTGCATCTACTTCAATACACAGGATGAAATGCAGGGAACCTACCGTATTCCCACACCCACAAATCCTCGTCCCGCGTCACCTCCCATCCCTGGCGTGGGATCGAGTACCGAGGACTACATGGGAGGACGCCAGTACCTTGCGAATCTTGCGGATTACAGCGGGGGCATGGTCTTTGACGCTCTCAAAATGGAGGACCTGGGTCCGGCCTTTGATGAAATCGCCCACCAGCTCAGCAGCCAGTACAGCATCGGCTACTACCCCACCAACCAAAAGCACGATGGTAAGTACCGCAG
>JBEKYG010000101.1:0-10297 GCA_049511215.1 Acidobacteriota bacterium
TGGCGCGAGCGCCGGGCGGGCAGATGCAAGGCGCCGCGACGCAGGCGATGCCGGTGTGCATCGTCGAGGAGCGGCAACGCCGCAGATGCCCGCCCGCCGCCGCGCCCCTTCGGGCTGCGGCCAGCGGGCCTGGGGGCCTGCAGCAAAGTGCACCACTTATTTCGTGACAGACCCTAAGCTCCGTCCGATCCGATGAGCGGGGTTTGCGAGATTCTCACCGCGGAGATCGCTGGGGCCGGGGCACGGATGCATATTATCCCCGGTGATCTCAACCCTCTCTTCGGAGAGAGACAGCAAAGGGACGCGTATGCAGGTGGAAACCCTGAAGGTATTCTGTGATCTGGTCGAGAGCGGCAGTTTCTCGCAGTCTGCCGTGCGGAACTTCATAACGCAATCGGCGGTCAGCCAGCAGATTCGGGCGCTGGAATCACGGTTCAGCACGCCTCTGCTGATCCGCGAGGGGAGGGCGGTTTTCCCCAACGAGGCGGGACAGATTCTCTACGAAGGCGCGCGCGAAATCCTGGATCGATTCCAGCGCATCGACCTGCAATTGAGGTCCATGGGAGAAGAGATGACCGGGACGGTGCGGATTGCCACCGTTTACAGCGTCGGCCTCTACGAGATGTCCGCAGTGATCAAGACGTTTCTCAAAACCTATCCTAAAGTAAACCTTCATGTGGAATACAGCCGGGCCAACCGCGTCTACGAGGAGTGCCAGAAAGGAGGGGCAGACATAGGCATTGTCACTTATCCCAAACCTCGAAAGGGAATTGAGGTCATACCCCTCCCGGCCGACAAGTTGATCCTGATCTGCTCCCCCGAACATCCGTTCGCCCGGAGGCGGCAGATCGACCTGCACCGGCTCGGCGGCCAGAATTTCGTCGCCTTCGAGCGGGATATTCCGAGCCGGCGAGCGCTCGACCAGATCCTTCGCGAGCACAAGGTTGAGGTCCGGATCGTAATGGAGCTGGATAACATTGAAACCATCAAGCGCAGCGTTGAAATCGGAGTGGGTGTCTCTATCGTGCCGCTGCTCAGCGTCCAGCGAGAAGTCCAGTCGGGAACCCTGGCGCAGGTTTACTTCACGCGTCAAACCTTCCTGCGCCCGCTCGGCGTGATCGTCAAGCGCAAGCGTGCATTGACGCCGGCCGCGAAAAAACTGATCGAACTCCTGCAGCGCCCGCAACCGGATGTGCGATCATGAAGTGCGGAGATTTGTTTCGCCTTGACAACCGCTCCGGAACTATGCAATAAACGCCGCGGTGCCGGATCTGTTCCAGCTCACACCGCGTTCTTTGGCTCAAGTTCCATCTCCAAATTCAAGGCCGGCACCTGTGAATTTAATGCAATACTTCAGCCACCCTCCACGCACGCGATCGAGGGTCCTGGAACAAAAGAGCCCACAGCGCCGCTGTGGGCTTTTTTGCGCCCGCACCCACACCATCGGAAAGCGGTGGATCTTCTCTCAGGAAAGCATTATTTTGATGGCGTACGTTTTGAATTGCGGCGGCAGGCCATTGCAGTTCATGACGCGGCCGAGAGGAGGGGAAAGGTGCTTAACCCGTCAGTTCGCGTGATCCCATCCCGAGGTGCGCGCACGGCTATGAATCCGGTGGCGAGGGGCACGATTTTCGGCAAGGCCGCAACCGTAGGTCTCATTCTGATCCTTGTCTCCGTCGCCCTGAGTTCACCCCCTGCAAGCGCGCAGATTGGCGCGAAGTTTGCCGGCTTTCGTTTGACGGATGCTGATGGCAAGACTCGCGCGCTGGAAGACTACGCCGGAAGCATCGTGGTCCTGGTGTTTTGGTCCTTCAAATGTCCGGTCGCCGCGCCCGAGCGCATGGCGCTGCTGGAGTCCAAGTACCGCAGCCGCCGAGTTGCATTCCTCGCCGTAGCGTCCAACAGGGATGAGTCCCCGGTCGAAATCCGGCGCAACGCCGAGAATCTGAATCTGGGGGTTCCCGTTCTGCTGGATCAGGACGGGACGCTGGCCCAAAAGCTGAGCGTCACACAGACCCCCAGTGTAGTCATACTGGACGGCGGCGGCATGCTTCGCTATCGTGGTGCCATCGACAACAACAAACGCGCCGGTGAGCATGGGCGAATCGCTTATGCAGAAGATGCGCTCGACGCGCTGCTATCGGGCCAGCCGGTCCTCAAGGCTGAGACCAAGGTGTCCGGCTGCAGCATCAGGTGACAGTCCGGCACTCGCGGCGTACCTCTCGCGTTGCCCCGCGAGTCCGGATTTCGCTCAGAGGATAACCGGGCATGACCATTCTCAAAGAATCCCTGGAAGCCTGTTTTTCCCCAATCGGGGTCATGACCGTTCTCCTGGCTGCAGGACTTCTGGCGACGCGATTCCGCCGTCAGTCGCGCGTGGGGCGCCACCTGGTGTGGGGCGCAGTCTGGCTCTACATCGCATTTGTGTTCACGCCGCTTGCCGAAATTCTGTTGTCCAACCTCGAACGCCCTTTCCCTCCGATGCTCCATCCCGATGCCTCGGCAGGCGCTCGGACCATCGTGATCTTGTCGGCATACGGCGAGGATCATCCTTTTCTGCCGGTGACGAGCGAGATTTCGGGTGAGACGATCTCTCGCATCGTGGAGGGCTTGCGGCTCTACCATGAACTTCCCGGTGCCAGGCTCGTCGTCTCCGGCGGAGTAGTGCGCAAGGGAGACCCGCCGGTCGCAAATCTCATGGCAGAATTTATCAGGGCTATGGGTGTGCCTGAACGGGATATCGTCATCGAGGGGCACTCGCTGACGACTTACGAAAATCTCGTGGAAGTCAAGAAGATCATCGGCACGGCGCCGTTCATTCTCGTTACCACGGCCTGCGACCTGCGCCGCGCTATGGCTGTAGCGCGCAAGCTGGAAATGAAGCCGCTCGCCGCGCCCGCCGCCATCTGGGCAGCGCAGCATTATCCGGCCGGAATGTCGTGGCTGGAATGGGCATGGAAACTGTTAGAAGGAGTTGCCACCCCCTCCACAGATCGACTCGGCTATCTCCAGCGAGCGAATCACGAGTACCTGGGCTTCCTCTGGTACCGGATTCTCGGGCGAGTATAGAGGCAGTTGGCTGGGCAGTAGTCGGGACTCGCTTCTGTCTACTGCCTGCTCTCGTTGTCGGGTCGAGACTCGACCTTGCAGGAGGGTTTGGCTAGTCACGTGGCGACGCCAAACCTGGGCAGCACCCAGCGGGTCAGCACAATCCAGCCGGCAATAATGATCAACATCCAGACAAAATCAGGCATCGCTTTAATTCCCCGAGCAAAGGCTCTTCACCGCCAAGACTCCAATTCGAAATTCGAGATTCGAGATTCGAAATTAGAAAATCTCGAATTTCGAATCTCGAATCGCCGATTTCTTTGGCGGTAGATTTTGGTTGCGGCTATGCGGCCTCACGTAATTTCCGAAATGGTTAGACTCGCTGATAAATCTTGCTTCCCCGTTTGCGAAACTCGCGCTTCATCTCATCCAAACCTACGTTGAGCGCCTGATCTTCGGCGATCCCCATCTGTTGCGCATAATCGCGAACCTCCTGCGTGATTTTCATTGCGCAGAAGTGCGGACCGCACATGCTGCAGAAGTGCGCCACCTTGGCTCCTTCTTCCGGCAAAGTCTCGTCGTGGAGCTCCCGAGCGGTCTCCGGGTCAAAAGAAAGGTTGAATTGATCGTTCCAGCGGAATTCGAAGCGTGCCTTGGACAGGGCGTCGTCCCGCAGCCGCGCGCCCGGATGCCCCTTGGCAAGATCGGCCGCATGAGCCGCGATCTTATAGGCGATGACGCCGTCGCGGACATCCTTCTTGGTTGGCAGGCCCAGGTGCTCCTTGGGAGTGACATAGCAGAGCATCGCGGTTCCGTACCAGCCGATCATGGCGGCGCCGATGGCGCTGGTGATATGGTCGTATCCTGGCGCGATATCCGTGACCAGGGGGCCCAGGGTGTAGAAGGGCGCCTCATGGCACACGGCTATCTGCCGGTCGACGTTTTCCTTGATCAGATGCATCGGGATGTGCCCGGGTCCTTCGATGATGACCTGGCAATCGTGGTCCCACGCCTTCAGGGTCAGCTCTCCCAGGGTATCGAGTTCGGCAAACTGGGCTTCGTCATTGGCGTCGGCGACCGATCCGGGCCGCAAGCCATCGCCCAGCGAAAATGCAACATCGTATACCTTCATGATCTCGCAGATTTCCTCGAACCTCGTATAGAGAAAACTCTCCAGGTGATGTGCCAGGCACCACTTCGCCATGATCGAGCCACCGCGGCTCACAATGCCGGTCACCCGATTTGCGGTGAGCGGAATGTAACGCAGAAGCACTCCCGCGTGAATCGTGAAATAGTCCACCCCCTGCTCCGCCTGCTCGATGAGAGTGTCGCGAAAGATTTCCCAGGTCAATTCCTCCGCCTTGCCCGCCACCTTCTCCAGCGCCTGGTAGATGGGCACGGTGCCGATGGGGACCGGCGAATTGCGGATGATCCACTCGCGGGTCTCGTGAATGTTCTTCCCGGTCGAGAGGTCCATGACGGTGTCAGACCCCCAGCGGATCGCCCATGTCATTTTCTCGACCTCTTCCTCGATGGAGGAGGTCACGGCGGAGTTGCCGATGTTGGCGTTGATTTTCACCAGGAAGTTTCGCCCGATTGCCATGGGCTCGCTCTCGGGGTGGTTGATGTTCGCGGGGATGACCGCGCGGCCGCGCTCCACCTCCTTGCGAACAAATTCGGGCTCAAGGCTCTCGCGCAGGGCCACAAACTCCATTTCCGGGGTAACGATACCCCTGCGGGCGTAGTGCATCTGAGTCACGTTGCCGATGCCGCGCCGTACCTTCCGGCGGCGCGGCAGGGGCGTGTCTGGATCGCTGTGCCCGGGCACGGGGCGATAGCTTGGCGCCTGCGCGCTGTAATTTCCGCGCGCCAGAATCCAGGGCGCACGCAACTCGGGCAGCCCGCGCCTCAGATCGATGGTTGCGGCCGGATCGGTGTAGGGTCCGGAGGTGTCATAGACGCGTACGGGCGGGTTGATCTCTTCCGTACCCCTGAAGCTCTTCGTAGGTCCAAGGGAAACCTCCCGCATCGGCACGCGGATGCCACCCGGTCCATCGAGATAGACCTTTCTCGAACCCACGATGGGGCAGGCGTTAGCAACGTGCGGCCCCGGTTCGGCGTTGCGGACCTTTTGCATGACACGACCTCCGATTTCGAACCTAAGTAACCTAGCCGTTAATTGTCCCAAAATCGATGCAGGGTCACAAGAATTAAAGACCGGCCCCTGCGATGCAGCATAGCCGCAACCCAAAAGCCTCAACGCAGAGGGCGCAGAGGCCACAGAGGATTTTTTCTTTTGAATAACATTTCTCTGTAACCTCTGCGCCCTCTGCGTTGATCTTTTATTTTTCATGCCTAGATGGCAGAGGTCGGATTTATTTCTTGGACAGTTCGTCGAAGAGCTGGCCGGCAAAGACCGCGAGATTGCCGTATTCGCCAAAAACGTCGCCGGGGAGAGACTTTACGAATTCATCGGCGGCGCGGCCAGCCGCGATAGCCTTGTTGGCTTCCGTTCGGAGCTTCTGAGCCGCCGTCAGCAGGGCCTTCATCTGTTGCAGATTGGCCGGCCCTCCGTGGCTTGGGATTACGGCAACTGTTTCTTCCAGGGTCTTTTCCGGCTCCTGGGGGACGGGAGTCTCCTGCTTGGGTGGTGGCATGGCTGATTTCAGAAGGGGCACGGCTTCAATCACCTGCTTCAGGCCGTCAATCCAACCCCGAGCGCTCCCTTCCCCGGGTCCGCTGTCTATTACGGGAAAGCTGGAGGGAGCAAAAAAGTCTCCGACCGCAAGAACCTTTTCAGAAGGGAGGAAGACGACGACGTCGCCCGCGGTGCGCGCTTTGGATTTCACCGCCAGGATGCGGACCTCGATGCCCGCGGGATAAAGATGCAGTTGCTGGCCGAACAGGAACCGCGGATTGGGGCGCTCAGGCACGAGTGGAGCGGGCTGATTCGGTTCCAAAACAATCGTCGAGCCGGCGAGCCGGTCGAGCTCTTTGCTGCCGACGATGGCCACGCCCTGTTTCAGGAACGTCGCGAGGCCCGCTATCTTAGCCTGCTGATAATCCGTGCTCACGACCCAGCGCACAGCCCTGGCGGTCACGGCTTTCAGTGCATTCAGCATTGCTGGAATCTCGGGCTCGGGCGGCGGATCGATGAGCAGAATCCCATCCACGGTGATTACGGCTCCGGTGTTGGCCGCGCCCGTCTTGGATTCCAGATAATAGAAATGGGGGCTCACTTTTCGGAATCCGGAGGCGGCCGCGCTTGAAGCCGGGTTTACGGCTAACAGCAGAATCGCGGATGCAAACGTCTCAAGCGCTGCTTTCCTCATGGTTTGTGATGTCCTTCGAACTGTGTGCGGAGGAACTCCTTAACCAGACTTTGAACCTGATCCGCCTGATGAGTGAAGAAATGGTCGGCGCCTTCAACCCAGCGCGCGTCGGAAGTCTGCGGCAGCCGGCGCGCCAGCAGCTCCATCTTGTCACGCGGACAGAACTCGTCGCGCGTCCCGGTGATCAAGAGCGCCGGCTTGGCATTTTCGGCCAAAAAATCGAAATCGTAGCTATTCAAAGGCAACCCCAGCCCGATCAGCGCTTGAATGCGCGGGTCATGGCAGCCGACCTGCAGGCCCACCCAGGCGCCGAAGGAGAATCCAACCAGCGCCAGGGGAAGGCCCGGATATCTTTGTTGCAGCCAGTCGACGAGCGCGGCCGCGTCCTTTCGTTCACCAAGCCCCTTATCATAGGCTCCGGAGCTGGCCCCGACCCCGCGAAAATTGAAGCGCAGCGCAGCCAAACCGGCTTCGGCAGCCCCTTTCGCCGCACGATAAATCACACGGTTGTTCATCGTGCCGCCAGAGAGCGGGTGCGGATGGCACATGAGTGCTGCGGCCCTAGGCGATTCCCTTCTGGGCTCCCACAGCACCGCCTCCAACTCCACCTCTCCGGCAGCAATGATCATCCAGTTCGTTCCAATTGTCGATTGAACCAAGGACTCCATTCGTGAGTCGTCAATTCTCCCTACGGCCTTCCGTGATTCAGACACTACACGAAAAAAAGCAGCCACGAATTCCATGGAGCAGCATAGCTGCAACCAAAGGCAAAAACTTAACGCAGAGGCCGCTGAGATCAATGCGGAGGTCGCAGAGATCCGATAGAAAAATATCTTGAAACAAGGATATTCTCTGCGGCCTCTGCATCAGCCTCTGTGGTTTCTGCGTTAAGCTTTTGACTTTCGCCTCGATATTCGTGTTATTCGTGGCTATGTTTTTTCCCACTGTCTGAATCGCACTTACGGCCCTCGCAAAGAAAGAGGGACTTCAAGGCCATGTTGATCCATTAGCTCGGCATCGGCGAGCAGCAAACGTGTTTCTCCATCGGCCCGGATCTTGCCGTGGTCCATCACGATCGTGCGCGCACAAAGCGCCAGAACCATCTCAAGGTCGTGCGTGCCCAGGAGCAGTGTCACCGGGAGTGAAGCGATCAATTCGATGAGGTGCCTCCGATTGCCCGGGTCCAGATTGCTCGTGGGCTCGTCGAGGGCCAGGATGGCAGGCTCCATGGCAAGCACCGTGGCCATCGCCACCCGTTTGCGCTCGCCGTGGCTGAGATGGTGCGCCGAGCGGCTCGCATAGGAATAATCCAGCATGGCATCGCTCAGAGCTTTCTCGACCCTTTTCTTGATCTCCTGCGCGGGAACCCCCAGATTAAGCGGGCCGAAGGCGATGTCCTCGAATACGGTCGGACAAAAGAGCTGGTCGTTGGGATCCTGAAACACCAGACCGACCTGTTTCCGGATGAACCTCAGGTCTCCGTCGGCCACGGACTGCCCCAGGATGCGGACCACGCCCGTGCCGCGCAGGATCCCGTTCAGTTGAAGCAAAAGCGTGGACTTGCCGGCGCCGCTGGGCCCGACCAGCGCCACCCTCTCGCCCGCGCGGATGTCGAGGTCGATGCCCTCCAGCGCCCGGGTCCCATCCGGGTAGGAGTAGTTTAGCCGGGTTAGTCGAATCGCGTAATCGGTCATTTCACATCCGCGGCCTGGGAGCCTGTCCGAGAATTAGGAGGGGTCGCGCGCATGGGGCTTGCGCGGCGAGCGCAAGGCGCGAGGAGGAGGCGATGTCGATGCACATCGTTGACGACGAGCAACGCAGCGATCGCCGCGCAACCCCCATGCGCCCTCCGGGTTCCGGCGCCGCGGGGGCATCTGCGGCGTTGGCGCTCCTCGATGATGTACCGAGACATCGCCTGCGTCGCGCCGCCTTGCATCTGCCCCCGCGGCGCTCGGAACGCGGCCCCTCCTAATTCTCGGACAGGCTCCTAGCCCGTCACAGATAAACCGTCGCAGCCACAAAGAGCGCCACGACGGAGATAAATGCAAGATCCCGCCAGGAAAATCTCCTCGGAGCGGCCACCGGAAACTCGCCGGAGAAGCCGCGGGACAGCATGGCCTGGTACATGTGGTTAGCGCGCTCGAACGAACGCACCATCAGGGTGCCCAGCATCGATCCGAGTGTCCGCAGTTCCGCGAGCGCTCCGGCCCTGCCGACGCGTCTGCTGTCGCGAGCCTGTCGCATTCTCATGACTTCATCGGCCAGCACGAAAAGGTATCGATAGAGGAAGCTCAGGTTCGCGACCAGGATCCGCGGGCATCCAAGCCTGCGCAGGCCGCGCGACAACTCGACAAAACGTGTCGTGTTGGTCAAGAGCACGAGAATGAGCAGGCACAAAGTGGAGCGGAGCACGAGCGCAAGATACCAGGCCCAGCCCTCGCTGCCCCGCCATGGAGCGGCAAGGCCTGCCAGCAGTACGAAGGGAAGAATCCCCAGCGTGCGCCCTACAACATATTGCATCGGAATCTGCGAAATCCCTGCAAGGATGGCCATGAAGAAAAAAAAGGCGAAGAATTCGCCCGTACTCCCGGCGCGGATGGACAGCGCGGTGACGATCAACGCAGAGAATCCGACGAGTTTGGTACGCGCATCCAAAAAGTGCAGCGGCGAATCCAGGTTGGCGTAGCGATCGACGAAGCTGTGTTTCATGACCGGCCTCCCCGGCTGCGTACGAAGCGGCTTGCCAGATAGGCTGCGCCGACAATTGCGACGAGCGCGAGGTACAATAATACCCGATATAAATCAGTGAAACGATCCGATGACAACAGGCTTTCCTGATGAGCGCCGGGGACCAGGGATCTTGAAAGCAATGCCTGAAGCGGGTCAGGAAGGTTTGAGCTGCCTGCCAGAGCCAATAGACCCAGCGGAATCGCTACTAATACCGCTCCTCCGACCCAATCGGGAAATCCGAATCGGGGACTGAAGTCTCTCTTGAGCAGGTCCGGCCGCACCCGAGCCAGAAAGGACAGCACCCCGGCGGTCAGTGCCCCTTCCACGACGCCGATGACGGCATGATAACCGGTCATTGCCGGGAGCCCGACTCTCAAGGGAACTGCACCGGACAGTCCGAGTTCGAGCGCGCACGCAGCCGCGCCGATCTCCACGGAAATCCATCCGGCGATAAAGCCCGTGAGGGGGAGGTGCTTTCCCGGCTTGCCCGGTGCGCCCAGCAATCGGAAAAGAACGTATCCGCTGAATACGGTGACTGCGCCCATATTAAAGATGTTGGCACCCAGCGCGATCAGCCCTCCGTCCTGCAGAAAAAGCGCCTGAGCAATAATTACGGTGGCCATGGTCAAAAGGCCGGCCATGGGGCTGAGCACGATCCCGAGAAGCGCTCCTCCCAACAGGTGCCCGGAGGTCCCGCCAAAAATAGGGAAGTTAAGCATCTGCGCGGCGAAAATGAAGGCGGAAAGCACTCCCATAATCGGGATCACCCGCGCCGAGAGCTCGAGCTTCAGGCGGCGGACCGCATAGAGGATGCTCGCGCCGGACACAACGTCCAGGGAGATTGCGATCCGATTCGAGAGAAAGCCATCCGGTATATGCATGCGCGGACATTGTAAACTATAGCCGGCCGGATTCAACCATAGGAACCGCATAGGCCGGAACAGGTTTTAGTGCGCTCGCCCCAACAGAAGACGACGGTGTACGCAACGGCAAGCCTCCTCGATACGACCACCTGTATGTCGACAATCTAGCCTAAATTATTCATGAAGCAGAACCTCACGCCCATGAAAAACAACAAAATTGGACGCGGATAAACGCGGGCAGGAGCTTTTGCCGTCCTGCTTGCCCGGAACGGGCTGTCGAACGCTCGCGCGCCCGGAGGAACTAGTCCCAGACGAACACGCTGG
>JBEKYG010000102.1:0-10284 GCA_049511215.1 Acidobacteriota bacterium
AGATAGACCTTGCGTGCCTGTCTCAGCCGCTGACCGTTCAGATGGATGGCGTCCTGTTGCGCGCGCACCCAGACATCGGGATTGCGCACGACGCGGCCGTTGACCTTCACCCGCCCAGTTCGGATCCACTCGGACGCGACTGTTCGCGAAGCGAGGCCAAAGCGCGACAAAACCCTGTCCAGCGTCATGGCCTTCTTTCCCTTCATACGCTGGATGTACCATAAAAACCCGGTGACAGGATACCCATTTTGTGATCCAAACCCTCCAAGAAAGAAAGCAGCCACGAATAATCTGATGCCGCATCGCCGCAACCAAAAACAAAAGCTCAATGCAGAGGCCGCAGAGATCAATGCAGAGGCTGCGGAAACGGGATTGAAAAACGACTTAAGACAACGGTATTCTCTGCGTTCCCTTCATCAGCCTCTGTGGCCTCTGCGTTAAGCTTTTGACTTTCGTCCTTTCCAGTGCGGGCCAGAAACACTTTGATTGGCGGAGAAATGAGGAAATCTGTAGCCCGTCACCGAATTTCCATTGATCCTTCCCGAGTCTATCGCCAAAATGGCACTGCAATTGCGAAGGAGCAACCTGTCACAAGGCACGGAGACGTTCATGAACGGCCAGACACAAATTGAGAACTTCCTGGGGAAGCTAACCCCTGAATACTTCGCTGAAAAAGTGATTCCGGGGGCGTTCAATGTTCTCGTAATTCTCCTTTTGATGCTTGTCGCTTTGAGAATGGCGAGGGCTGTTTCGGCCCGGCTGTTCAAGATATTCCAGAAGCGGAAGGGGGACATCGAATTCCAGAAACGCGCCGACACACTCGGCTCGGTGGTGCGCTATATTCTCAATCTCACGATAGTCTCGGTCGCGCTGGTCATGATCCTCGGTGAACTCAGGATCAACATCGCTCCGGTTCTGGCTACTGCCGGCATTGTCGGCCTTGCGGTCGGGTTTGGAGCCCAAACCCTGGTGCAGGATGTGATTTCCGGGTTCTTCATTCTGCTTGACGATCAGATTCGCGTCGGGGATGTCGTCGAGATCGCGGGTAAATCCGGGCTGGTCGAAAAGGTCGATCTGCGTATGACAACTCTGCGTGACCTGTCCGGCAACGTTCACTACGTGAGGCACGGCAAGATTGACGTGGTCACGAATATGACAAAGGATTATTCCAATTTCGTATTCGACATTCCCGTTGCTTATCGCGAAAATGTCGACGAGGTTACCGAAGTCATCAGGAAGGTCGACGAGGAACTTCGCCGGGATCCGGGATTCAAAGACGAAATTATCGCCCCAATTGAGGTAATGGGCCTCGATCGCTTCGCCGAGTCTGCCATCATTATCAGGGCCCGCACCACGACTCGGCCCATCAAGCAATGGGGCGTCGCGCGCGAATTCAATCGAAGGTTAAAGAAGGCATTTGACGAAAAGAATATTGAATTTCCTTCCCGCCAGGTAACACTCTATATGGGAAGGGATAACGAGGGAACGGCCTCACCGCTCCATGGGGTCGGGACGATCAAGGGGGATACGGGCTCCTAGCGGGGTCGTCGCAAGACTGCCCGACGATGCTCCTGAATGTGGTGCGGGTTGTATGATGGCGGTTTGGCACAGGTTATGAGACTGCCTCTCGAAGTGCACGATCTGATTCAGGTGAAAACGAGCGCATCAAGCTCATCCTCCTATGCAGACAGCCGCGTCGAAGAAGTGGCGGCAGACGAGCTTCTGATCAGCTGGCCAACGTACGCAGACGAGCTCATTCCCATACGCGAACATCAGCTCCTGACGGTCTCGTTCAGCCAATATCAGAGGGTGTTTGAATTCGACGCAACGGTGCTGAACGCGATTGACGATCGCGTCGCGGTGCTCGCCGTCCGCCCTTCCGGCTCGCTCCGCAGCGTCCAGCGCCGGGACGATGTCAGGATTCGGGCGAGGGCGCCCGTCGAATTGACCGCGAGAGTTGTCGGACTCGCACGCTTCAAGGATGCCAGCACTCGCTTCCACCATATGAAGAGTGAAACCGTCACCATGAGTGCCGGCGGGTTCTCGATCCAGTCTGGCTCACGCATCGAAGTCGGAACCCTCTTCGAAGTCAACCTCACCCTTCCAGGCGAAAAGGGCTCCCTAGGCATGAGCGCGCGGGTAGTGCGCTGCTTGGCAGTGGGGGAGCAAGAAGCGCGGCCTCCGCTGTTCGAAGTGGGATTCGTTTTTACGCGCATTCCCCAGGCAGCCCGCACGCGCATTGTCCGATTTGTTTTCGGCGTGCAACGTGAGGAGCGCCTTGAGGAATAACCGTCTCGGAAATTCCACCTGCATTTGATAAAGAAGAGATTCCCGTTGCCTTCGTGTCATGCGCTAAGTCACCAAGAAGCTGCGAAAAATTCGATCTTCACCATCTACCACAAAGGCTCGAAGACTCAAAGACTCCAAAGAGATTTCAAAACATAGGATTTCTTCGAGCCTTAGAGTCTTCGAGTCTTTGTGTTGGTCCGATGTATCCCTGTCTGTTCCATGCCCCTATGACCCCTTGCTCCCGAGGTTGGCGATTGAAGCGGGCAGAGGTTTTCTTGCCCGTGTGGGGCTTTTCACCCGTCCATAGGGGCACCTCAGCAATTACCACTTGTTTAAATACACAACACCCATAATTAGATGTCGCGGATGCCGTGTGGCGGGTCCCGAGCATACCAAGCCGTATCGCTTTCTAAGCCTTTTTTATACTTGGAATTGCTGTTTTTTCGCTATATGATGCCCACCTTTTCAGGCTCACTGACGCTGGTGTCCGTGCGTTGAATTATTCCATGGTTTGGTTTGTGCATATATGTTGCGTTTGCACACTCGGCGTTTACCTAGGCGTACCATAATCGTTCCGGCATACTCTGGCAGCGCACCGCATCTGGTGAAGGGCAGTTAATCTGAGCATGAGATCGAAATCCCATCGGTGGTTTCTTGTGGCTGTCTTATCGTTCCCCGTCTGTGCGGCTGCGCAGAAAGTGGAAGACTGCCTGGTGTGCCACGACAACAAGGATCTGACGACCGAACGTGACGGCAAGGTAGTCTCCTTATATGTCGAAGCCAAGAAGTTCACGGGGTCGGTCCATGGATCGCTTGCCTGCGTTGACTGCCACGTTGACCTGCAGAACAAAGAACTGCCGCACGAGGAGAAGCTGGCCAAGGTTGCGTGCGGCACGTGCCACGCTGATGAGCAGAAGTTGCATGCCGAATCCTTGCACGGCAAGGCCGTAGCGCGCGGCGATCCCCTGGCGCCCCGCTGCAAAGACTGCCACGGCAATCACGACATAGTTCCGGTGAAGGATCCGGCATCGGCCGTATACCCTGCGCGCATTCCTTACGTTTGCGGAAAATGCCATCAGGAAGGGACTCCTGTCCAGCGTCAGCGCGAGATCCACGAGTCGAACATTATCGAGAACTATTCGGAGAGCATGCACGGGGAGGCGCTGCTCAAGAAAGGGCTCGTGGTTGCGGCGACCTGCGTATCATGCCATACGGCGCACTCGATTCTGCGTGACACCGATTTACGCTCTTCGATCGCCCGCAAAAACATCGCCGCCACGTGTACCAAGTGCCACGCTCAGATTGAGATGGTGCACCGGAAGGTGATCAAGGGAGAGCTGTGGGAAAAGGAACTACACGTTCTGCCGGCCTGTGTCGATTGCCATCAGCCCCACAAGATCAGGAAGGTATTCTACGATCAGGGGATGGCAAACGCGGACTGCCTCCGCTGTCACGAACGCAAGGACGTCAAGTCCTCGAAGGACGGGCGGCCGCTCTATGTCGATGCCTCCGAATTGAGCCATTCGATGCACGTGAAGCAGGCTTGCAGCCAGTGCCACATCGGCGTCAGCCCGTCACATCTTCGTCCCTGCGAGACGATCACGCAGAAAGTTGATTGCGGCTCCTGCCATGTCGAGGTTGTACAGCAGTATCAGCAGAGTACCCACGGACTACTTTTTGCCAGGCGCGATGCCAACGCGCCAACCTGCATGGAATGCCACGGCACTCACGGCATTCATGGGAAGGCTGATCCGACGTCAGCCACCTTCCCGACCAATGTGCCGGTTCTGTGCGCGAGGTGCCATCGAGAGGGCCAGAAAGCGGCGGTCCGATACACAGGACCCGAGACGGAAATTATAGAGCGGTATACGGAAAGCATCCACGGCAAGGGCCTTCTGAAGAGTGGTTTGGTGGTCACGGCCATGTGTACCAATTGCCACACCGCACATCACGAGCTGCCGCACGACGATCCTCAGTCCAGCGTGAACATGAAGAACGTCCCGGCCACATGCGGGAAGTGTCATAACGGGATTGAGGATCAATTCGAGCACAGTGTCCATTCCCGCAACGTCACTCAGACCAAAGCTCCGCTTCCTGTCTGTAATGACTGCCACAGCGCGCACACGATTACCCGCACGGACGATGAAGGCTTCAAGCTCATGATCATGGGGCAGTGCGGCAAGTGCCATGAAGCGATCGCGAAGACATACTTTGACACGTATCATGGGAAGGTTTCGCAGCTCGGATACACCAAGACCGCCAAGTGCTACGACTGCCATGGAGCGCACGACATTCTGAAGGTTACGGATCCCCGGTCGCACCTCAGCCGGACCAACGTGGTCGCGACCTGCCAGAAGTGCCATCCCGGCGCGTCGCGTCGATTTGCCGGCTATCTGACGCACGCGACGCACCATGATCCGGCCAAGTATCCTTGGCTCTTTTGGACCTTCTGGGGAATGACCGGCTTGCTCATTGGGACGTTTACGATTAGCGGTGCGCACACGCTTCTCTGGCTGCCTCGTGCCTTGCAGATGCGCAGGGCTAACGGCCATGCTCAAGCCGTGCCGGCCGCCACCGAGTACCTGCGTTTCACTCGATTAAATCGCCTACTCCACGCCACCATGATCGTCAGCTTTATGAGCTTGGCGCTGACCGGTCTGACGCTGAAGTTCTCTTATACCGCGTGGGCATCGGTTGTGTCGCACCTGCTTGGAGGGTTCGAAACAGCCGGCTACATTCACCGCTTCGCTGCCTCCATCATGGTGGGCATCTTCATCACACACGTCACAGACGTGGTGCGGCGCAAGGGGCGCGAGCATCGGACCTGGCGCAGTATGCTGTTCGGACCGGATACCATGCTGCCGACCCGCAAAGACCTCCACGAATTCATCGGGTCGATCAAATGGTTCCTGGGTATGGGCGCGCGCCCGAACTTTGGCCGGTGGACCTATTGGGAGAAATTCGATTACTTTGCCGTCTTTTGGGGAATTTTTGTGATCGGCTCCACCGGCATGACGCTCTGGTTTCCGGAGTTCTTCACCCGATTCATGCCTGGCAGGTTCCTGAACGTGGCAACGATCATCCACAGCGATGAAGCGCTGCTCGCGACCGGATTCATCTTTACGGTTCATTTTTTCAACACGCACTTGCGCCCCGAGAAGTTTCCCATGGACATTGTGGTTTTCACCGGCCGCATGTCCCTTGAAGAATTCCGCAACGACAAGCCTGCCGAATATGAAGCTCTGATGCAAAGCGGGGAGCTTGAGAAACACCTGGTCGAGCCTTATCCCGAGATAGTGGTCAAGACCATTCGCATATTTGCCTGGGGAGCACTCGCCCTGGGATTCAGCATGGTGATATGGATCGTTTACGCAATGTTGTTTGCTTACAGGTAGTCGATTCCCCCGGCATGGGCGAGGGGTGGAACAGGGCAGCCGCCAAAGGGCGGGGAAAAAGGTCTATGAAAGCGGTTTTTAGCGGTCTTTGGTTGTCAATCCTGTTCCTGGTTTTTCAGGGAGCTCTCCGAGGCCAGTCCAAGGAGGACTGCCTGGCGTGCCACGGCCAGCCCGGCATGACTGTGCAAAGGAAGGGGCAGGAAGTCCAGCTCTATGTCGATCAGGACGTCCTCGAGCATTCCGCCCACGAATCTCTGAGTTGCGTCGACTGCCATCAGGGTTTCAATCCCACCAAGACCCCGCACGCGAAGGTCGTCAAGCCGGTCCAGTGCCAGACCTGCCACGATGCCGGTGCCTATGACAAGAGCGTGCACGGAATGATCCTGGGCGCCGAAGGATGCAGCGAGTGCCACGGCGTGCACAACATTCTCTCCCCCAAGAATCCGGAATCGAGGACTAACCGCGCTCACATCGTGGGCACGTGCGGCCGTTGTCACAAGGATGAGGACGATCGATATTCGCGCTCGACGCACGGCATCTCACTCGCCAGCGGGGCCAAAGGTGCTCCCTCATGCGCCGACTGCCACGGGTCTCACACCATTGTGCCCATCGCGGATCCGGAATCCCTGCTCTACAAAACCAAGGAGCCCGGGGTATGTTTGAAGTGCCATCTTGATAACCCCAAGGTGCGCGAGCAGGTTGGGATCTCTGCCGGATTCATCGCAGATTACAAGGAAAGCATCCACGGGGTGACGCTGGCGAAAGGGGATCTCAGAGCACCCAGTTGCAGCAGCTGTCACGGCGCTCATGATATGACGCTGGGCAGCAACCAGAGTTCGCACGTGAGCAAGTTCAAGATCCCGGATACTTGCGGCCAGTGCCACGGTGACATTGTCAAGGTTTATTCCGAAAGTATCCACGGAACGGCCTTGAAGGCGGGAAACCAGGGTGCTCCCAACTGCACGGACTGTCACGGCGAGCATCAGATATTCGCTCCAATCGATCCGCGTTCCCGTGTGGCCGGGAAAAACGTTTCGGCGCGCGTCTGCGCCGTGTGCCACAACTCCGTCGTGCTTACCCAGAAGTACGGGCTGGCTTCACAGCGCTTCGCCTCATTCGAGGATAGCTATCACGGGCTGGCCTCCAGGGAGGGTTCGGTGCAGGTGGCCAACTGTGCGAGTTGCCATGGCTACCACGATGTCAAGGCCTCCTCCGACCCGGCCTCCACCATCAATAAAGCGAACCTGCCCAACACCTGCGGCAAGTGCCACCAAGGGGCGAATGAAAACTTCACCAAGGGGGCGGTTCACCTGGTTATTGCTCCAGCCACAGAGCCGGTCCTCTATTGGATCAAGACGTTTTACATTGTCATGATCGTGGTGGTTATCGGCGGGATGTTCGTTCATAACGCGTTGGATTTCATTCACAAATCGAAGCTGCGTTTTGCGCTGCGAGGTGGGCTGATGGCGGCGGAACACTTCAGCCCGGCCCAGTATCTGCGCATGTCACTGCGCGAGCGCGTCCAGCACGCGATATTGGCGGTCTCGTTCATCACCCTGGTAATCACTGGATTTATGTTGAAATTCCCCGACGCGTGGTGGGTGACTCCCATCCGCCAGTGGAGCGAATGGCTGTTCGCCTGGCGTGGCATCGTGCATCGCATTGCCGGCGTCGTTTTGATCGGCATCAGCATTTATCACGTTCATTACGTGCTCTTTGTATCCCGGGGCAAGCAGCTCATTCGCGATCTGATGCCGAAACAGCAGGATGGCGGAGAGTTCTGGGGTATGGCCAAATACTATCTAGGCCTGTCAAAGTCGAAGCCGAAGTTCGGCCGCTTCGCCTATGTCGAGAAGGCGGAATACTGGGCGCTCATCTGGGGTGTGATCGTCATGGGAGGCACGGGGATCATTCTCTGGTTCAACAGTTACTTTATCGGCAAATTCACTCTCCTGGGATGGAATATTGCTCAAGCTGTTCATTACTACGAAGCCTGGCTGGCAACGCTTGCCATACTCGTGTGGCACTTCTATTTTGTGATTTTCAACCCCAGCGTCTACCCGCTGAATACCGCGTGCATCACGGGAACCCTGACCGAGGAAGAGATGGCGGAAGAGCATCCCCGCGAATTTGAGGAAATCCTGTCGGCGAGGATGGAGCAGGGCACGGCGGAAGAGGATGCGCCGTCCGCGGATCACCGTTCCGCGTAAAAAAACAGCCACGAAGAACCCGAATAACGCGAATTTATGATTTCGTACTACTGCTTACCTGCAAATCCGTTGCCAGGCAGAAAGGATTTTTGTCGCCAAGACTCCAAGGCGCCAAAAGTTTTAATCCTTGATATCTTGGCGTCTTAGAGTCTTTGGCGTTAAATTTTGGTTGCGGCTATGCTGCCTCGTTAATCGCGTTCTTTGTGGCCGGGTCTGCTTGCCTCAAATCTAGTTGTAAACGTAAATCTTGCTGAATGTGAGGACCAGCCAGGCGTCTACGGCCCTCCCGTTCTGACTGGCGGGCCTCCAGCCGGCCGTCATGATCATGTCCGTAAAATCGCTGAGCAGCGAATCGTCGGACGGGTATTCCAGAACGTCCTGAACCTTGGCGGCGCCAAGTCGGTCGACCACGGCGACGACAGAAACGGTGTCGTCATGGGCAGTGCGCGAAACACTCTGAGCGAGATTTGCCAGGTACTGATCATTGATTTTGGGATCGCTCGACCTGATGGGCTTTTTCTGTGCTGCCAACGGAGAACCGAAAACCTTCTGCAGATTTTTTGCCAGTTGCTGAGATGGCTGAATCAGGGCCACCCCTCCTCGTCCCGGCAACTGACCACTGAGGCCGAGATAAATTGGATTCATTGCGGAAGAAATGGCGATGAAAAAGACAATCGTCGCCATTGCCCCCATCAATCGAGTCACATACCACATGCCTTCCGTGGTCCGAACTCGAGACCACCAGCATTCAAAGGCAGATTGCAGGTTTTTCCTCCAGGATTCCTGGCGGGCACGACTGATCTTCAAATTGACGAGGTCGTAAAAGTAATCCGGCGCCTCGACCGGTTCCAGGCTCGTGAGTGCATTCCGCAGCTTCTTGAGCCTACCAAGTTCACGGCTGCAATCCGAGCACGATCTCAAGTGCTGAGAGACCCCGTCGGCAAGTTCCACCTCGAGCATCTCGTCGAGGAACAACGATAAATGGCCAAGCACCTTCTCACATCTCATAACTCATCCTTCGGTATACTCATCCAAGAGTTCCGTTGAGACGACGCTTAAGCTCCTCGCGTCCCCGTGCGATGCGCGACTTCACTGTCCCTAGCGACACCTGCAGCAAACCAGCTATTTCGTCATAAGACAAACCCTCAACGTCTCTCATGATGACGGCTACTCGTTGTTGAACCGGAAGGCGCCGGAGCGAACGTTCGATCTCGAGGCGTTGTTCCTGCAACACCAAATCCTGTTCTGGAGTGTTGCCTGCCGATTCCAGAGAGTCCGACAGGGTACGGCTGTCATCCTTGCTCAAGTGTTCGTCCAACGATATCGTCCCGCGACGTCTGAGGCGGTTCCACCAGCGGCAACGGTTCGAGGCACGGTTGATGGTAATGCGATAAATCCAGGTTTTTAAGGAAGACTCCCCCCGGAAATGGTGGAGCTTGCGGAAAACCGAGAAAAACACTTCCTGGGATACGTCGAGCGCTTCCTCACGATCTCCAAGAATTCTGAAGGTCAGGTTAAAGACCATGGATTGATAGCGGTTAAAAATCTCCTCAAACACTTCCGCGGCCGGCGCATGGCTATGCTCCTGATCCATCGCCAGGCAGTTCTCTTCATACCTGTTTAGTGCTAACTCGTCCGGAAAACCCGTATTCATGCAACCATCCGCCACAGTATGGGTCAAACCATCGCGCCAGATGTGCCTCTACTACCCATATAGACATCGTCCGGCACCATAAAGTTTCCCAAATCTTTAGGAGTTTGTGCTAAACGCCGTTCCTCCTGATTTGAGAAGTCGGTCTAGTTCCACTGGAGTCAGTTTTTGGATCTTCTCCAGATAGTTCGATAAAGCCAGTAGTTTCATCATCCTAGCCTCTGGTGGCGTGGAGGCCAGCGAAGCCTCGAAGCGCTCTTGAACCAGGGCTAAACTAATTCCCTGCGGGGCCTTTTGTATCAGTGTCTGCTCGACGACATACGCCACGATTGCAGGGGAGTAGTGCCTGGCGATCCCATAGACAACCAGAAAAATAAGGGCCAGGAAGCCCAATACTGCGATGCGTTGCTTGAACATTCTGTACATTAGCCCTCAGTCAGTATACCAGATTGTAAGGTACTTCCGTGCTTGTCTTATGATATAATTCGCCCGTTTTCCAAGACTTGCCTTCATGTCTATGAATTGCCCTAGATGCCTCAATTCAGAGATCGACATTAATGACCTGTGTCCGGTCTGTGGTTTTAGGGCCGTCTCTGGTGAGGAGCCCCTCCATCCGCAATCTGCCGGCCCTCCGACGAATGTAACGCCCCATGAGGCCGCGGCACCCGATGCCGCGTTGTCCGATCAGCAGGCCGAGCTTCCGGAGTGGCGGCAGGAGCTTTCGCGGCGGCTGCAGGAA
>JBEKYG010000103.1:0-10265 GCA_049511215.1 Acidobacteriota bacterium
TAAGAATTTCGCGGATCTCCAGCTCCAACTGGCGCTGCGAAAGTTGCTGGAGCGCGAGCGCCTTGAGACCGTCCACGGTAAACCGCACGGTGTACTCCGCCGTGACCGGCCCGATTCGCCCGTTCTTCACCTCGATGTACGGGGCTAGTCCCGCATCGGTGGCGCCGACGTTGTCTAGTCCGAGAGTCTTGGCGAACGCCAGCGCGTCGGCCAGCTCGGCGGGCGTGGCGTTGGTTGAGGTGAAGCTGGTCGCATAAGAGGCCGACTGTGCGGTGATCACGTCCACCAAGTAAGACTCGTCATCCTTGTCGAACTTGTGGTCGCCCATGGTGACGTTGGTTTCTCCCAGGTAGCGTAGCAGGAAGTTAGAGTGCATCTCCTGCTCACTCTTCGAAGACTTACGGCGCACTTGCTTGGCGTCGGTCATGTCGATCGTGGTGAACACGTTCACCATGCCGTTGTCTGTCGGACGGATCTGCTGGTCGGCGTTGACGATCACCCTGTACATTTCCTGGTACTGATAATCGAGATGCCAGCCGGCAATATTGATCTTGATGCCGGTGGTCGTGCTGGAGTTGTGGGTCAGGCTCCCCTTCTTCAACTTGACAACGGCTGGCTGATAACTCGCCAGGATCTCCTGGAAATCGCCACGGCCCGCAGCCGCCATGAAGCGCTGGCCCGCGACGATCGCCTGGCCTTGATCGTCGAGTAGCCGAATGTCCAGGTCGATCAGCGCGTCCTTCTCGTTGGACTTGGCATAGGAAGATTCGATGCCCAGCGAAAACGTCTGCTTCGCGGCGGCCTTCAACGCGGCGTCGAACTTGGCCCAAAAGGCGTCCTTGGCCTGAACGATCCTCCGCACGATCTGGAAGGCGTTGGTTAGGCCCTTGCCGTTGAGCTTGTCGAGGGCGTTGTTGAGCAGGCGTTCGACGAAGTGCTTGCCTTCGTTGGAGAGCGCGGTCTTCAGTTTGTCGGGAGAATCCACGGAATCGAGCAGGCTCATGAAGTGGTCCAGCCCGAATTCCGACTTCGCCAGCTTGATGATATTGCGGATCTCCTCGTGGGCGCCGTCCTGAATCAGCGCCAGAGTGTCGTCGATCTTCTTTTTGAAGGCGGCCAGCGTGCCGTCGCCTCCCAATATCGCGTTCAGAGGATCGCCGCCGGTGAGCTGCTGCACGATGTTCCACAGCATCGGGTCCACTTCTCCCTGCAATTGGTCCCAGGAAACCATGCGGTGGAGAGTCTGGAGATCGGCCTCCAGATCCTTGACCTTGTTCAGCACCGGATCGAAATAGCGATCGAACAAGGCGATGGCCGATTGGTCGAGGTTGTTGTAGCTCTCCACGACCTTCTTCAAACGGCTCAGCAGCGTTGTTACCTCCGCGGGGAGCAGTTGATCGATGGCTTTCCCGGCGTACTTGCTGATGAAATCGCCGGCTAGTCCGTCGAGCTTGGCCTTGAGCGCATCGAGAGAATCAATGGCGCCAGCTTGGCTGGCTGCACTGTCGATCAGGTTGAGCCAGTTCTTGGCGCGGATCCCGATGAGCGCTCCCAAGAACTCCTTGCCGCTGGCGGGCAACCCCTGTGTATCAATCTCGGCGCCGATATTGAGATCGGCCAGCACAGAAAAATCGCGGGTGCGCTTGCGCGTCACGCTCACATTGGCCCATCCTGCTTGATCGCCCTGGCGAACCTCCACCGAGAAACGACCCGCCATCTGGCCGTTGAGGGCCAGCTTACCGGTGACGCTTAGATCGTAGTGTTCGGACAGCTTCAGGTCGGCGATGTCGAACGATTTGGTTCCCTTCAATTCGTAGCCGGCCGCGGCGCTGAGACCGAATTTAAGATATCCGCCATATTCGAGCGCGATCACCTCACCCGCCGCCGGCGGCACCGTGACGTTGGAAGGCAGCCGGAGATTGCCGAACAGATCGTTCAGAGCTGCGCCGAAGGGTGTGGTTCGTGGAAGTACGCGCACCTGGACCAAACCGCCATCGGCCCCCGCACCGAGCGTCACTCCTGCGCTCAGGACGGTGTAGCGGAACGACCCCGTGGCCGTGAAGTCGGCGTTGGCCCCGATCTGGAGAGCCAGCATCATGTTCTGGTCGGTAAGGAATCCGGCCAGCCCATAAGCTCCCACCAGATCGGGCGCAGCATTGATGTGGTCTTTCCACAACGGCGCAACCTTGAAATTGGTCCCCGCCTTGATCCCGATGCCGACCGTGCCGGCCGTGCCAAGGCGGATGTCGCCGCTAGCGGCGCTTAGGTTGAACGAAGCGTTAACGATCGGACTGTCCCCTGGCACGAGGGGCTGGCTCGGGTCCTCGAGGTTGACGTCCACAACCACGGAGCCGGTGGCTCCCGACCAAAGCGGAATGCTGTCCTTCTTGATGGTAATTTCTTTCATGTTCTCCTCCTGGGATGATCTTTGTTCATAGATAGGGATGAGAGCCCCAGCCAGAACCCATTTTCACAAGAGCCGTGCTCCTTTCATCAGGGAAACCAGAGATCCAGGCAAGCCTCAGGCGGCGTTCTCCTCCCCGGTCACCGGCGTGCGGCGAACCGGCAGCACTACCTTAAGCCTCGCCAGGGACTCACCTCAGCGGTAACACAATGTGCGAGGCGGGAAGGCTTCCGAAATACGCAATATTCATCCCCACCGCCATCCGCTGCTTGTTGTTCAGCCGCTCGCCCGTATTAGGATTCAACGGATAGACATCTGAGATGGTCTCAAATGCACAAGTAAAAGGGAATAACTTTTTTCTCTCTTCACTTGGTGCCCTCGAAGATGCCGTCAGAGTGGCGGGATACGGGCGTCTTGCCAGCAGCAACAATGCTGCGCTCCATCAGCTGCAAAGCTCCGGACAAACGTCCCAGACCGCCTAAAAGTCCGAGTTGATTGCGATTCGGATCCGGGTCTGGCTGCAACCGCCGGTCAACGAATAGTCCAAACCAGCTGCAATCTTTATGATCGGGTCTCGGCTCCGAGGGGTGGCTCAGCTGCCGATGTGGGGCGTTATGTCAACTTCGCCCCGTCTGCCGCGACTCCCCAGGGCCCTTCCGTTTTATCTTGCGCTATAGAACCTGTCCCCGATTTCCCTTTTTTGGGCATTCAAGTACGAAGCTGATGGAGACAACCACGGACGCGACATAGCTGGGCAATCATTCGGCCAAGTCCATCGCTAATACTACTATCCCGAACGAATCTCACCATTTCCGCATAACGGTCCCCCTCAGCGCGACGTATGCGGCCTCGATAATCGGGCCCGGTCAAATAACCGTGTTTCACCGCCTCATCGATGCACTCCTCGGGCGATGCCGCTCCGGGATGGCGTCGTCCTGAGGCTAAATCGTCCCTCCTAAGGTCATCACGCCTAGGCCTTCCCAGCGGATTGATGAATTTGCCAAAAATTCTCATCGTTTGCAGCGCTGTTGGGCATGGTTCTGCATCAACCTGTATCTGGCCTGTGTTCTTAGAAACCCAATCGCGCACCTGAGTGGCATCTTCGAGGAGTTTACGGCCCGCTATAACGGACAGCACGCGACTTCTGTCCCCGAACTGAGCGCCGGCAAGGTCATTTTCGCCTTCAAAACGGGTGTGGTTGAAAAAGGTTCCTTCAAACAAAGCGTCATGTAAGTCACAATCTGCAAACATGGCGTGCGATAGTTCAGCGCGACGAAACGATACCCCAGAGAGATCTCGCTTTTTAAAGTGAACTGCTGTCAAATCGCGCGCCTCAAAATCTGCACAGACGCGCTTTATCAGATCTCTTTCCGGGCGGGCAAGCATAATGAGGGATAGGAGAATCGCAAATGAGCGGTCCTGCAAGCTACCGCTCCGAAGCGCTTGGATCACGGCAATCTCCTCCTGCGGACCCAGCCTACTCGCCATGAACCGCAGAATGCTCGCATCCTCGAGATCAATCCGGGATAAACGAAATCCTATATCGCCTGGGTTTTTGGACAGCTGCTGAAGGTATCGTCGAGCAGCAAGCACCTCAGCAATGAGGTCGTGTGTAAACGTTATGAGTCCGCTTGCAGCTCCTGCACGAAATAATGGAAACTGCAGGAGGCTGATTAGTATGTGTTTTTCAGCCTTTGCGTCAACGCCGTCCCGGAGTACGAGCTTCCCGTATTCCATCGCATCATCGCGATTAATCTCTGCATAGCGCTGACCTTCCACGTAGTTGACGGCGATCTGCTCCAGCCAGTCTTGAAGTCCATTAGGCTCGAGAAGCCGCAAATCAAGCAGACCTTTGTCTATCTCACGCTTGACCATTTCGTCAATGACGTGATTCAACATGGCGACATCGTTGCCAAATTCCTGCAATTTCCCGTGTTGAAATTGCTGAAGCAGAAGTTCGCAATAGAAGGGCAAGCCAGAAAGGGAAGCTAATGTCGGAGAGTGATCAATTTCCTGCAAAAACGAACATACCCGCTCCGTATCCTGTTCGGGCGGTTTTGGAAGTTTGCCCTCAAGGCGAAGCCAAGCGAATTTCCGTTTCGATGGCCGTTGCCATTCACATAAATCATATATTTTGAGGATGGAGGAACCAGCGCACATTTCTTGAAAGGAAGAAAATGCATACGAGGTTGTAAGTAGAGAATCTCGGCAGCAGATCGTTATTTGCGCTTTGGAATCCCTTCGGGTCACCAGATCTAACAGATAATCGAAAAAGTCGGGGTCGCCCGCGTAGAGTTCATCAAGGCCGTCAAGAAGCCAACTGGTAAAACCATTGACTAAGAGCCACTCAAATGTCTCTCTCGCAACTGGGGAAGCTACATCAGTGCGTAAGAAATTATCAACCAGCAGCTCGGTCCTGAGGGCAAAAATTCCTTTCAGATGTTCTGGCACGAGCGGTACAGGACGCCGCATCGAACCCTGCCTAGCCTTTGTCTTAAGGAAATCATCATAGAGATGTGCGAACAATGTGCGGAACAGGAAGGATTTGCCTATACCAGCTCGTCCAACGATAACGCGAACCGTGGGCTTCTGATCAGCCTTAAGCTCTTCGACCATGGTTTGGAAGAGATCAGCGAATTCGCCCGAAATGGCATGGAGCTGGTATGGTTGCGGCACTCGCCTGTCGCTAATATCGAGAGAGCGGAGGTCGGCGATCACTGATGCAGCCTTCGGTGCTTCTTCGACCTTAAACGCTGCATCAAAAAACTGGATTGGAGTCAGGAATTTGATGCGTAGATCGCTGAGGGTCTGGAGAAAGTCTCTGGAAAACCCGGCCCGTGACCTTCCTACAACGTAAGCCCTAGCACCGGGATAATTGGGGACTGTTCGTGAAATGCTTCCCCGAAGAGTCGATTCATAGGCTATCGCATCCTCTTCTGGGGGTACGCTCCAGACGATCCATGTGTCGCGCTCCTGACCGAAAATAAGCTTGTCTGCCACAAGGCATTCGTTGTATTGAACCAAAATCTTGAAGCCAGAGGATTCAAGATAACCACGAACGAGGGGCATGAGAGAATTGAAGAGCATAAAATCCCTTCTCAAAAGCAGGGGAGGCTTCGGATCTCTTTGATCAATGCTTAAGAGGAGAGAAACTCGCTTTGAATACTGATAGCGCTTCTCCTCACCGTCGATTGCTCAAATATTGTTGCTCAGATCTTACCATAGTATGACATTGGGAGCACCAGGAAAGGAAGGCTGCGGTGTCGGTCTGGCCTCCCATCTGCCTTATAGGACATTTTATCCAGGAGGAACAAGGGAAAAGCCAGGCGGAGTGGCGGGGAAATCCACGGATTCAGGATAGGGATCGGGACAGGCAGCGAATTGCCGGGGAGAAACGGGCGTTTTACGCTGGACCGAGGCGACAATTCGCTGCCTGTCCTGATCCGTCAGGCGGGCACTGGATTCTCACGCCAGGATGTCCTTCATAGGCAGCAGCTAGGAAAAAACGGTGACAGGCAATAATTTCAGCAATTTCCAGGCTGCAATCGCAAAAGACGCTTCGTGATGCAATTGGTGAAATCGTTGCCTGTCACGATTTTCGGCATAATGCATACACGTCTCCCACGAGCACGGCGGGTTGAGAAAATGGTACCGCTGCCTCCCCATCCACGCAGGTAGTCCTCCTCTCCGAGGTGCGGGAAATAGCTCCTCACCTAGGCAAAGCGGCCAGTGTGACAGGCAGCCGTCTTGTTAGCCAGACGGTCGACGCTGCAGTTGCGCCTGCACACCAGGCAGCGGGACAGTTTGGCTACCGCTTTGCTGTCCTGCCGCCGCAATTTGCCCGTGCGGTGGAGCGCCATGTAGGCGGGTTCAAAATCCCCGGTCGACACGACTTCACCCCGGCGCTAACTCGCCGGACTCGCCTTGCCACTCGTGTCCTGGACACTCTGAATGGACCCCTTCTGGCGCAGCAGGTTCTTAACCCCGAACAGCGACTCCAGCGTGTCCTCCCAGAAAGGCGCGCCGACACTCAGCAACATCGTCATAATGATCCAGCCCAGCAGGATCTTCAGGTTCTGAAGCGTCCACTTATTCTCCCAGGCGTTCTTGATGTCAGCCCGTGTCAGCGTCTGGAACTGGAGACCCGTGAAGACATCCACGTTCGCCTTGACGCCGGCTATGGAATTCTTCAGATCCTGGATGGCGTCCGGTTGCTGGCCACCTACGGGCGGCGCCGCGGGCGCGGGCTGAACGGCCTTCACCTTCTGTTCCACGGTGTCCGCCATCTGCATGATCCTGGATTTGACCTGATCGTTGCCGCTGATCTTGGCGTACATGTCAAACACGTTCGCATTCAGCATCACGACCACGAGGAAGCTCACCACTAGGCCCCAGGTCTTCATGCCGCGCGTGTAGCGCTCCTCGAACCCCTTCATGACGGTGTCGAACCAGGTCCCGAGTTCGCTCAACCCGGTGCGTAGCGTCACCAGCGCTCGATCCGCATTCTGGCGCAAAGCGGTCAACGCCGAAGCCAGGTCACGCAAACCCTTGGACATGGCCTCGAGATCGGCTTTGTACGGAGGCGGGGCGGCTGCCAGTTGGCGCTCCAGCTCGTCCTGGACCTTCCCCAGCAGATCGAAGATATCGGTCACCGAGATCTCCCGCAGGTTGAGAATGTGCTCGATAAGAAGATCCGTCTTCACCTTTCCGTCCTGAGTAAGAGCGGACAGGTCGTTGATAATGGGGGCGAGGCGATCGCGCAGCGCGGCGAAGTCCGCGCTGGCCGAACCGGTGAGCAGTTCGGATTTGATGGTGGCCAGCGTATTCTGCGCGGCCGCGATGGCGTCGCACGCAAGCTGCAGTTCCTGGCCGAAGTTGCTGCCGCCCAGCAGGACGTCCGGTCGTACCTTGCGGACCACCTTCAGCAGATCGTCCTTGGCGATGGAATCAAGCATCAGTCTGCCCGACTGGGCCACACGCCCCAGCTTCCTGAACTCGTCCGTTACGCTCGTGAACAGATTCTTCACGGCGGAATCGGTGAGGTCGAGGGATGTCTTGCGAAAAGGCAGCAGGTCGAGAACGGGGGCAGTCGCACGGGCGGCGCCACTGCCCTTTGCAAGCACGGTTTCGAACAGATCAAGCAGCGACTCCTGAATCTGGCGCGACTTGATCTTGAACAATTTCTTCAGCACCTGCTGCACCGATTGCACGATCAGACTCAAGACGAGGATGATTACCACCAGTGCAATCACGTTGTCCAGGATTCCCGAAAATGCCATGGCTTTACCTCCTCAATTCGCGGACGGCCACGCGGAAACAGGCGCCGCGTTCTATGACGTCGGATGGGGCTCGGACGTGACGGATAGACATCTGAGATGCTCTGAAATGCACAAGAAAAAGGGAAAAGCCCTTTTTCTCTCTTCACTTGGTCCTCTCGAAGATGCTGTCAGAGCGGCGGGATATGGGCGTCTTGCCAGCAGCAACAATGCTTCGCTCTATCAGCTGCAAGGCTCCGGACAAACGTCCCAGACCAACTATAAGTCCAAATAAGCTGCCACCTTGAGGTCGGAGCTCAGTCGTGAGTGCCGGCCCTACTTCTGATATGGGGCCTTATGCCAACTTCGGCTCTCTGCCGACTGTCCTGTGAGAACCCAAAAGCTATTTACAGACGGATTTTACGGCGAAAACAATGCCACAGGGTATAGAATTTTTGGAATTTGAAAAACTGTGCCAGGCTACAATTTCCCCATTTCGTGCGAAAGCCTTGCAGTCACGGAGGGAATCGGCGAAAAGGGGAAATGATAGCCTGGCACTATTTTTTTCTCCGGCGCTCTTGCCACCGACGAAAACGGCCGACTTGCCGGCGTCGGCGTCAGGGCGCAGACGACGCGCATCCTGGAGATCTGGGGACACAATACTTATTTCGGCATAACGGAGAGTTATTGCTGCTGCAAATATGATTGGCATCGGCTGGAGATGAGTATTGTGTCCCCACATTTACATTTCCTATTTGGACTCTCGAACGACCTTATCTTTCGCATCGATCGTTCCCCCAACTTTTTGAATCAAGTCAGGCACAATTCTCTCGCTTGCTCCTGCCACGATGCAAAAGGCAATGAGGTACAAGCGTGGTGAATCCAGGCCATTCGGCATACTCAGCACCAGATTGGCTTTAAGGCATACGGCAACAAGAAATGCGCCCAACATTGCGACGAACACACGCGCCAAACCATCTATAATGTGGATCTTCAAGCCCGCTGCAGCATTAACAGAAATCTCAGAGGAGCGGCTGATAATAGAAATAAATGCGCCAATAGAGCCGAACAGAGAACCTATGATTATATCCGTCCAAGCCGGTCCGGCCCATAAATAGAAATGCGCATAAAAGCACTTTACTAACAAAATCACAATCGATACACACGTCACAACGCTGGCTGACGAACATAAGTACCACATCTTCGCTCTTTCTTTGCTCCTTGCATCCATATACTCCTTCGCTCTTGTCAGGATTTCATTTGCTCTCTCCGTATGGTTTTCATAGGAACGGGCAAGGGATTCACCCAACAAGCGATGGAAGGGCTCAATATGTCTCTTTGCCAGGAGCTCACTCGATAGTGATTCATAATAGGCTACCATGTTAGCAATGGCACCAAACGATTCCGTTTCGGCGATGTTGTCGTTCTGAGCCCACTCAACGGACAGATCCGCATCGAGATAAACAATCCAGTCCTCCGTTGCTTCGATCAAGGTATTGATTGTCTTGTTAAGAGTAGGATCTTTGTCTCCTTCGCACAATTTGCTGAAGTCAGTCCGATTCGTTTCTTCAATTTTTTCCGAAATATACTCTGAAAAGAAGCCACGGTACTTTTTCTGAAGCTCCGGCTTTTTCCAGTCTTCTTCGGAAATCATTTTTCTGCAGCTCTCCGAACCGCATTGGCATTCCATTGTGAAAACTATGTCGCTCCCCACGGATTGGGAGAGGACCATGCTGTAATCGAACGTGATCTCTTCGTTCTTTTCGATATCTCGCATTGCCACGAGAAAGATCTGGCCTTTAAAGCCTGCATTGGGAGCACAGCTGTGATTGAAATAGTCAGTGTCTTCGGAGGTTCTTTCCTCGCGTGAACCCAACACGAATCTTTCCTCAATTTGCATGGGGTAGTCTTGCATCGATTCGGCTAGATTGTTGATTTCATCAATCAACATGATATCGCCACCAAAAATGGCAAGCCTTTCGCTCGCCTTGATGCATGTGGTCGCGAATACGCCTTTGCCATGGATCTTGGACTCGCGTATCTCCAAACTTGGATGGATCCAGCTATGGGTGCTCATAGAAGGTCTCCCATCTGCAAAAAGGAAAAAGCTTCGGAATCTATAGTGCAAAGTGTAACACAAGATTTGGGGGGGGGTGGCCAAAAGGCCTTGAGTCCTGTGGAATCATTGTGGGCGACCCCTCCCCATCCCTTAAGCTGTAACGGCGCGACAGGTGCCGTCTGGACCAGCCGCCCGGGGTCTTCTTGGTGCATCACCGCGGTTTCGGGAACGGATCCTGGAGGTGCTTTGTAAGGCGCCTAGATTCGGGAACGCACCACGATAAACAGTTAATTATTCCGGAAAAAGATCCAATTCAGGTTGATTGTCAGGGCGGGTGCAGACGATTTCTGCGGCTGGTTTTTTCTTCCGGGAAAAATTCTGGCGCAAGGCCGGTTCTTGCCACTCGAACTGAAATCATCTCATTTCAATCCGCACATTTGCACCGGTGCAAGTCCGATCACTCAGGCGGCCACTGGATCCTCACGCCAGGATTTCCTTTATAGGCAGCAGCCAGCGGCACGGCGGGATACACTTCGAGCCGGCGGAG
>JBEKYG010000104.1:0-10262 GCA_049511215.1 Acidobacteriota bacterium
CGAAGGAATAGCAATTTGCAGGATCAAAAGACGGATTCTGGGGCGGGGGCGCTTGAGCGAAGGTGCACCTTTCTCAGTCGCGATCTTTGTCTGTCGGATTGAGATCGTGTGGAGGATTGATGAGCCCATGCGCCGGTTGAGCATGCTTCAGGAGGCCTTTTCCTGAATCCACATGTTTACCAGGGTTTCCGGCGAGATTCCTTTTTGATGAGCGATGGTTCGAACCATGCGATAAAGATCGCTGTCCAGGGGGACCAGGTAGGTTCGCCGCTTAATCTCAGCCACACATTCGCGGCTTCCGACACGTATTCCTCATAGTCAGCACGATCGTGCGTGTCCCAAAACGGTCCTGCTTCTTCAAGACTTGCAAAGTGCTCCGGTAATGGGATCCTCTTTTGAGGCTTCGCCTTAACCTTTGATTTTGCCATAGATTTTTTTCTCGCCGACGGTCATGTCGCGGGCAGAGATGACAAGCGCCCTCCCGCGGGCCTCAAAAACAAAGAATACCGCGCTATTCTTTGCACTCCCAGAGGCCCCTATTCCGAATACAGTTCTTTGCGTCTTCGAGTCTTCGCGGCTACCCGCCAGATTTACCGCTAAGACTCTAAGACTCAATGAATTACATCTTTTTCATGCACTTGGGTGCAACCCCGGCGCATGAGAGACTGCGGTGAGCTTCTGTTTTGCGATTGCGTCATTCATCATCTGCTCGATCTCCACGGAGGCTGTTTCCTCTGGAGAGCAAACTGCAGGATCAATTCTCAATTTTACGGGGGCGGACTCCTTGCGGACCTTTCCGAACCGGCGGTGCAGCAATTCCCAGATCTCTTGGTTGATCCTCCGGGTGTATTCGTCCTGCTGCATCGTGAGGTAGATCAGACGTATTTTGCTGTCGTTAGCCGTAGCGTGGCCCTGCCGGGCGCCGGTCTCCCAACGGTTGAGAACTACCTGGCTCAGACCGAGCAACTCGGCCATCTGCTTCTGATTTTTTCGAAGCATTTTCCGCAGGAATACAATCTCTTCCCCGGTCAGCATCGAGGATTTGGTCACGATCCGCCAGGCGATGCAACGGTGCAGCCGGCCAACTCCGGGCAAGGTCACTTCCCGCGCATGGCAGGCGGGACATTCCGACCATGTAACATTCTTCAGATAAATGCCCGGAAGGCCGGATTCCGTATAGTGATAAACCTTCTTCCGGTTCCGAAGATTGGCTTTGCCGCAATGATCGCACAGCATTTTCATTTTCCTTCAGAACGCCGTGATGAGGATCAGCTCCGACTTCTCAATGTCAATTGACACGACCAGATGCAGTTCGCAGCCATCGTTATCGTAGTCCGAGATCGTGTAGCGCCACCGACGGTGCTCCGTATTCCATTCAGCTTTCTTTACTTCGCATTCGCCGAAAAGCACATCCTCAGTGTCCACCATTGTGGCGCCGGCATTTTTCAGCTCCATTTCAAAGTGACCGGTCCTGTGGAGGTTCCCGTTTTCCCATATCCAGCGCGCCCTCTCGATTACCTCATCGTCGGCAAGCCTCTTGGTCTGCATGAAATTTAACCAGTGGTTAATCTCTTGTCAAGTCCCTGGAGATGCAGGGCGGTTCTCCCGGACTTCCAATCCCGCGCATGGTTACTGTTTCGTCCGAGGTCTGGTTATTTCAAAGGAGCCGGCAATGGGTGGACAACTATTCCTGATGTGGGTATAACCAGGAACCCAAAAAGGCTCACCGCAGAGCGCGCGAAGGGCGCAGAGATTCAAAGTCTTTCTCTGCGCTCCCGGCGACCTCTGCGGTGAGATTTTGTTTGGCGATTACGCCACTCATCATCAGCTAAGACATGAACATCATTGAGTTTTGGTGAAATAAATCGACATCTCCGGAAACGATATGTTGCAGGCCATGGAGGTCAATGCATGACCGAGCGAATCGTGCCGAAAGGACTTGTCGATGATTTGCATCGCTTGATCGTAGAGGCGCGCCAGGATGTCGCCAGAACCGTAAATTCCGCGCTGGTTATTCTCCATTGGAAAATAGGAGAACGAATCCATACAGAAATCGCCCTTTGCCGCCGAAATGCTGCTATTAAGTGATTGACCTATAAAGCTTAATAGCAGAGAATCCTATGAAGCTTTGTTGAACAGGGGGTTACCTGCCATGAACCGTGGCGTGACCGGGCGGTACGAGATCGCGAGCGTCCGTGGGGAAAGCGTACGTGCCTTTGTGCCCCGGCCATTGCCTCCCGAACCAGCGTTAGAGTTCAGCGGCGAACTACAAGTCCTTCTAGAGCAAGCACTTTTGTCCCTCGGGCGCCTCGACAGTCTTTCAACTCTCCTGCCTGACACATCCCTGTTCCTCTATACATATGTCCGTAAGGAGGCAGTGCTTTCATCGCAGATCGAAGGGACGCAATCGTCCCTTTCCGACCTGTTATTGTTCGAGCTGAAGGAAGCCCCCGGCGTGCCGCTGGATGATGTTGTCGAAGTCTCCAATTATGTTGCCGCATTGAATTATGGGCTGGAGCGCGTTCGTGCGGACTTTCCTCTTTCCAACCGGCTCGTGCGCGAAATCCACGGAGTCTTGCTCGCTCGAGGCAGGGGCAGTGAGAAGGATCCCGGGCAGTTCCGGCGCTCGCAGAACTGGATCGGCGGCTCGCGGCCGGGAAACGCCCGCTTCGTTCCGCCGAGGTGTTTCCAGACGAACAGATTGTCTCCGCACTGCGGAGACAATTGAGCTGGACCCACTTCAAACCGATCATCTACCTCAATGATCCTCTCCAGCGTGAGTTTTATGCTGAGATGTGCCGAATCGAGCGCTGGAGCACGCGCACTCTGCAAGCCAAAATCAATGGAATGCTCTACGAGCGTACGGTGCTGTCCAGGAAACCCGCCGAGCTGGCTCGCCAGGAATTGAAGGCCTTGCGTGAGGAAGAGAAGCTCTCGCCGGATCTGGTTTTTCGCGGGTTCGGCCGCGCCAGGAATATCGAGCTGCAATTCCTGAGATCAGAGACCGGGCTGTCAGGGCTGGTCCTGCCAACCACAGGAGGTTGATCATGCAAAACCACTGGCAAACTGTGATAGGCCGGCAGTTCGCTGCGGCGATTCAGATGATCCTGTCGGCCATGGAGGCCTGTCCGGACCTGCTGTGGGACGGCCGCGCCGATGGCTCACCTTTCTGGCACCTGGCCTACCACGCACTCTTCTACGTCGACTTCTACCTATCGGATAATGAGAAGACATTTCAGGCGATGGATTTCCACGAAAACAAGGCACACTTGCTTCCGGGCGATTACCGGGAATACGCCGGTATCATCGCCACGCCGGAGAAAGCCTTCACCAAGGACCAACTGCTGGGCTATGCCGACCACTGCCTGCGCAAATGCGACGAGACATTCCAGAAGCTGACCTATGAGCGAGCCCTCGAACGTTGCGGGTTTTGGTGGTACAAGCTCAACGTCGGCGAGTTCCTCCTGAACAACCTCCGCCACGCCCAGCACCACGCCGGTCAATTGACCCTGCTTCTCCGCCGCCGCGCCGGCATCGGCATCGATTGGTTGGGCACAAAAGACAATCAACCTCCGCCACCGACGTGGTAATCCGGCCAGCTGTCATCGAACTGCTGCCGGAGGACATGCGCCGAATCACGCGGCCAGTATGGCGCAGTTGCGAAAATCGTCCACTAGGGGACACCACCCGCTCATCTCTGCTGCGCTTCTTCACCCCTCCATGTACGGCATGGGAGGCTTGAGCCCGAGCAGGCGCTGGTATACCGTCAGAGCACCCCGATGATGTGCCGTGTGGTCCATCACGGCCCCGAGGATAGAGGAGCGCGGGGCTTCTCCCATGATGGGATTGGGCGGGAACCGGCTTGCCCATTCTTCTTCACTGTGGTTTTCGGTCTCATGGAGCGCCTTTTCGACGGCGCGCTCGAACCAGGCGCGCGCCTGCGAGAGGCTCGTCATTCCGCGCACTTCCTTATCCATGCCCTCGAAATCCATGCGCCAGTCCTTCGCGAAGGCCGCCTCGTAGAACCACTCGATCGTCTGGGCAGCGTGGGCGACCTGGCCAGCCACCGTGTAAAGCCCCTCCTGTGGGGCGAAGCCGGAGTGTTCCTCGCTGAGCGGCCGCGTCGAGCGGTTGAAATACTCCCGCATGCTGCGGAGGGTCTCCTTCATGCTTTCGTGTGTCATCCGATACTCCTCTCGGTCGTTGCAACCCGAACGGCGCCGCCATCAGCGCCGTGGGGTCAATTTATCACAGTAAAGCGAGACCAGCCGGATCAAATCGCGGACAGGGATTCCAATAAATTGGGTTGGTCAGTCCCAACTCGACCCGGCTGCCCTGATGAATACCATGATCTCCGCCGGAGGCCTGCCCTCGAGGCCCTCACCGGAGTGCAGTCGCACGCACCGAATCCCAGCCTCTGCTTGGTGGTGGATGCCGGCCGCAAGCATGCATTGACCGAGCCGGCCCGGAGACCCCCTTGACGCTGAGCGCGATCTCGACCGAATAGGCTGGAAAAATCGGTGATCGTGCCGGCCGCGCGCTCGGCATCCATGTCCTCCATCCGAATCCGGGCTTCGGATAACTCCACGATTTGCCGTGCGAAGGGGAGCAGCAGCATGAGCTGTGCCACTGCCGCGGCATCTGCATCCAGTTGCTTCAGATTTGTCCGTATGGCGCCGGCGAGGCTGTCCAGGTCGGCCCTAGCCGCAGCGGAGGGGGGCCCGGTTCCACCAGGCGCCGCACTGGCCGACGCGTGGCGAATTTACAGCCAGAGGACTCGGTGCCTGGTTATACTGTCCCCTCAGCATCCGAAACAATATCAACGAGATAGAATGGGGATGAGAATAGGGACAGTACAACCAGGCACCGATTTCTTCACGTCAAAAACCAGGACATGCTCCGGAGGAATGAGTCCCGGCCTGGCGGAGTACGTTTTGACGTAGTCCTTCACCCCTCGGACGAAAGACCTGCCGCCACCGCCGGCGCCGCGCAGTTCGTATTGAAGGACATCGACCAGCGGCCCGTTGCCTGAGAGAAATATGGCAGGGGCTGTCGGCTTGCCGTTCGTCCGCGGCACGGCCAGCTCGTCCAAGAAATGGGCATAGACGATGCGCAGGCCCACCAGGGTTTTTCCGGATCCGGGAATGCCGGTGAGGAGGACCAATCTTCGGGTGCGGGTGGCTGCCGCATCGTGAATGATGCGGATGATTTCGTCTACCGCCGGATCGGTCGCTGCACGCGCGGGGCGTATCGTGCGCGGGTTTCCGGAATCGAACAGCTCCCTCGCCGGTTGAGCATGCTTCAGGAGGCTTTTTCCTGAATCCACATGTTTACCAGGGTTTCCGGCGAGATTCCTTTTTGATGAGCGATGGGTTCGAACCATGCGGTAAAGATCGCCATCTACGGGGACCAGGTAGGTTCGTCGCTTAATTTCAGCCACACATCCGGCTTCCGACACATATTCCTCATAATCAGCACTATCGGGCGTATCCCAAAACGCTCCTGCATCTTCAAGACCTGCAAAGTACTCCGGTAATGGAATTCTCTTTTGAGGTTTCGCCTTAACTCTTGATTTTGCCATAGATTTTTTTCTCGCCGACGGTCATGTCGCGGGCGGAGATGACAAGAGCCCTCTGGCGAGCCTCAAAAACAAAGAATACCGCAATGCGGCGGCCGCTGTCAGTCCTGCCGAGCAGCCGATAGAGATCTTCTCCACGCACATCCCCTCGCTCGAAACGCTGGATGCGGGGGCGACCGGCAAACGCCTGCTCAACCTCGTCGGTGCTTACACCCTGCTTGCTTTCAATCTTCTCGACGAATTGAGCAATCCAGGTGATTTCTTTGATTTTTGTTACGGCAGCCTGCATTTTACCTTTTCGTTAGAAAGAGCGATCACATTTTTTCCACCGGCCCCGGGCTGCGTGAACTGCCATGGCTGGATTCCTTCAAGTGCAGCTCGGTTGAATATTTTCACGCTACGCATGCCGGCACAGTGTGATAAAACGAAGAGCAGCTGCGCGTAAGAATTCCACACCCGCACCCTCGTTCTGTTATAAGCTTTGCCGTTGTGCCCCATGGTTTTTGAAGTGGGCAGTCGAAGTTTACCAGAGCCCTACAACACGGATGTCTGAGAACCTGCAAGAAATACTCCGCGATCTGCAAAAAGCCATCGGCGGCGAAGTCAAGTTCGATTTGTTGACCCGCAATCTCTACAGCACCGACGCCTCCTGCTACCGCATGATGCCTGCCGGCGTGGTCATTCCCCGTACTGTTGACGATGTGGCGGCTACCATGGAGATAGCCAGCCGTCACCAGGTATCGGTAGTGCCGCGTGGCAGCGGCACCAGCGTCTCGGGCCAGACTGTTGGTCCCGGTCTCATTATTGACCATTCTCGTTATGTGGACCGCATCCTGCAAGTTAACCCCGAAGAACGCTGGGTCAAGGCCCAGGCCGGGGTTGTGCTCGATCAGCTCAACTCAATCCTCCAACCTCATGACTTGATGGTCGGGCCTGACCCCGCATCGAGCGGCATGGCCACCTTGGGGGGAATGACCGGCAATAATTCAACCGGCATGCACTCCATCCGTCACGGCATGATGGCGGATCACGTGCGTGAGTTGGAAGTCGTTTTGTCCGATGGCAGCCGGGCAAATCTTGGCCCGCGCACGCCTGCCGAGGTCGAGATGCTGGCTCGACAGTCCACTCTGGAGGGACTTCTCTATCGCGAGATTCCAAAGCTGGTGGAACAATACCACGACGATATCGCCACCCGCTATCCCCACACCTGGCGTAATGTGGCCGGGTACAATCTCAACTATCTTCTGGCCGATCGGGAATCGGGACGGCCGTTCAACCTGGCAACCCTCATTGTCGGCAGTGAAGGAACGCTGGCCAATGTGGTCAGCGTCACGCTCAACATTGTGCCGCGGCCGCGCTGCACCCGTCTGCTGGTGCTGCAATATGCCGAGTTGCGCGCGGCACTTCAAGCAGTGCCCGTCATTTTGGAGCATCGACCCGCCGCCGTTGAACTGATGGACCGCTTCATGATTCGCCTGACCCGCTGCCACGCTGAATACGGCGGGCGCCTCAACCGTTTTGTGGAAGGCGACCCTCGCGTGGTGCTGGTAGTCGAATTGGCCGACGACGACACTTCGGCCCTGGCCGGCCAGGCGCACGCCATCGAGGAAACCTTGCGACGCCACGGATATCAAGGGAACACGGTGAATTGCACCACCGCCGATGAGATCAGCAACGTCTGGACTGTTCGTAAGGCAAGCGGCGGCTTGCTCATGGGCAAGCGCGGCGACGCCAAACCCTGGGCTTTTGCCGATGATGCCACCGTTCCGATTGAGCAGCTCCCCAGTTACACCGCGGCTATTGAACGAGCCTGCCGGGAGGCCGGCACCGAAGTCTCCTTTGCCGCTCATGTTTCGGCGGGTTGCCTGCACATCAACCCCGTGGTCAATCTGAAAACGCCGGAAGGCCTGACCCTGATGCGAACCATCTGCACCTCCTTCGCCGAAATCGCCATTGCCCACCACGGCACCACCAGCGGCGAGCACGGTGAAGGGCTGGCTCGCAGTTATTTCAACGAAAAACTCTACGGACCCCGGCTGCACCGGGCGTTTGGACAGGTCAAGCAGTTATTTGACCCCTACAATCGGCTGAATCCCGGCAAAATCATTGACGCCCCGGCGCCCTGGACCCCGGAGATCCTGCGCTTCAATCCCGACTATCGCACGCCCTACACCCTTGCCAAGACCCACCTCGATTTTTCTGCCGACGGAGGGTTTGCGGGGATGGTGGAAATGTGCTACGGCCAGGCCGACTGCCGCCGTCGAATCGGAGGCACGATGTGCCCTTCGTTCCGTGTCACGCGCGATGAATCCCACTCGACGAGAGGCCGGGCCAACGCCCTGCGGGCAGCCATGACCGGCCAGCTCGGCCCCAACGGAATGACCAGCAGGGAACTCTACGACGTGCTCGACCTGTGCCTTGAATGTAAAGCCTGCAGGCGCGAATGCTCCTCCCTGGTGGATATGGCCAAACTCAAATACGAATTCCTAGCCCATTACCATACTGCGCACGGCGTGCCCGTACGCAGCCGGCTTTTCGGCCACATCACCCTGCTGAACCGGCTCGGCAGTGTTGTCCCCTCGCTGACCAATCGCATCTTTCAAAACGAATTGTTCCGCCGGGCGCTGGAGCGTCTTCTCGGCATTAGCTGCCGCCACTCGTTGCCCCCTCTGGCTGCACACAGCTTCCGGAAGTGGTTCGCCAACCGCCCCACCCCGCCTGCCGCCACTCGCGGGCCGGTCATTCTGTGGGACGATACCTATGTCAGCTACAACGAGCCGGACATGGGCCAGGCTACAGTGAGGGTGCTGGAAGCTGCCGGCTTTGAGGTCCGGCTCATAGCTAAGCGCAAGTGCTGTGGCCGGCCGATGATTTCCAAGGGATTATTGACGGAGGCCCGGCGGAATGCCGCGCACAACGTTGCCCTGCTGGCTCCTTTTGCGGCGCAAGGCATTTCCATTGTGGGCATCGAACCTAGCTGCATTGCCACCTTCCGCGACGAGTACCCGGACTTGCTGCGCAGCAGGGAGGCTCGCCTGGTGGCGGAACACAGCTTCTTCATCGAGGAGTTTCTGGCCGATTTGGCCGCGCGCGACGAGTTGGACCTCGCTTTCGCCACGCCAGGAGAGCTGCGTCATATCCTGGTGCACGGTCACTGTTATCAAAAAGCCATCACCGGCACTGCGCCGGTGCTCAAAATGCTCAGTTTATTGCCCAACACGGCGGTGGAAGAGATACCGAGCGGCTGTTGCGGCATGGCAGGATCCTTTGGTTACGAAAAGGAGCATTACGAGCTGTCCAGGGCGGTGGGGGAGGAGATTCTGCTCCCGGCAGTGCGCGCCGCTGCGCCGGATACCATCATCGCCGCATCCGGAACATCATGCCGCCACCAGATTCTTGAGGGCACGGGCCGAAAGGCATTGCATCCGATCGTGGGGTTAGCCGAGGCCCTATACCCAATTACATGACTTTTGCCGCATGTACGAGGGACGTCCGGGTCACGGAGACGCTCGACACAGCAACCTCGCTCCTCCAAAAACAGATCATTAACCCGCATTTCTCACCAGATTTCGTAGCGAGGCGGCGCAGACGGGCATGGATACAAGGCGCGCGACCGAGGGCTCCGCAGGCGTACTCGACAGTACGTCGAGGAGCCCGACCGAGCGCAACGCAGTAGCCATGCCCGGATCCGCCGCCGCAGTAGAAAGCCGGTGAGAAGTGCGGGTTAACCGCGAATGATCGCAGAGGAACGCAGATCTTTCAGTTTCGATTTGTTGGAGAAGCTTCCGTTGCCGGCGCATCCCGCCGCAGGTAGCCGTCGGTGAGAATCCGGGCGCGCAGTGCCGGTAAAGTTCTGCTCAGGCTTGCTTCTCACTGCCCGATTGGGTAATATACCGGACATCGATCATCCCTGATATCGGGCTCTTATTCAGATCATGTGTCGGGTTATTTCGCTCAGTTTGCTCGCCAGGTTTTGAGAGCCGGCATTAGGGAAAGGTCCTGAAGTAATCGCGCGCCGAGAGAAAGACCGTTTCGGGTCGGTCTTTTCCCGGATTTAGCGGATTATCTGTCGTCCATCGACAGTCAAGGTTTAACTATGGGTGGAGTGCTTTCCAGAACAGCCCCTTTCAATTTCACTACCTATGCAGAAGCGGTTCCAGTAGCGCTGGAGCTTTTTCAGGATCTGTCATTCGGCTGGGCGCGGGAATGGAAGCAGGCGGATGCCTCGAGGCGCATCATCGGTTTTCTTCCCATCTACGTGCCGAGGGAGGTGATCCACGCAGCCGGCATGCTGCCTGTCGGCATCTTCGGCGCGGGGGATCGGATTCCGGTCGTCAAAGGAGATGCCTTCTTCCAGTCGTACATCTGCCACCTGCCGCGCACGGTGGTGGAACTGGCGTTGAACGGCAATCTCGATGATTTCGACGGCTTCCTTTTCCCCTCCATATGTGATGTCATTCGCAACCTGTCCGGCATTTTCCGGCTTAAGTTTCCGCGGAGATTCGTGCGCTATCTGGATTTTCCCCAGAATTTCAATCCGTCCACCGGCGGGCAATTCTACCGGGCTGAACTTGATCGACTCCAGGCCGACCTGGCACGCCTTAACGGCAGGCGAGTCAGCACCAGCGATCTGAATCACTCGATCGCCCAATACAACCAAAATCGCCGGCTGTTGCATCAGCTT
>JBEKYG010000105.1:0-10168 GCA_049511215.1 Acidobacteriota bacterium
GAACGTACGTGTTGCAGACAATCTGCACGATGCGCCACAAGGTAGATCCCGCCTCGCTTGTGCGGGCATGGCGCTGCATTGCGGAGCGGCATGAAATCCTCCGCACTACCCTCCATCTCGACCCTGGTGGTGGGCTCTTCCAGCAGATACAGAAGACTGCCGATCTTCGCTGGGAGGAACGCGAGTGGCGCGGTCTCTCTGCGCCAGAACAGGAACGGCAGTTCCGGGCTCTCCTCGACCAGGATCGCCGCCAGGGATTTCCTCTGGGTGAGGGAATACCCTGGCGGATCATCCTTGTTCGGACCGGTGACTGCGCCTATACCCAGATCTGGTCGGCACATCATGCTTTGCTTGACGGGCGATCTCAGTTCCTTATCATGGAGGAGCTCTTTGCCGCATACGAATCGTTTTGCGATGGAAACGAGCCCCGGCTGGAAGATCCGGTGCCCTTTCGAAGGCACGCCCAATGGCTCCAGCGCCGGGATCTGACTGGTGCGGAGCATTTCTGGCGCGAGTTCGTCGCTTCGTCGGCAGGCGAATCCAGTCAGGTGGTTGACCGCCTCTGGCATCCAGGCAGCGCGGAGGGGGATGCCTATGTGCGGCACAGCCTCCAGTTCTCCAGGGAATCAACCGAACGGCTGGAGGCGTTCGCCCGGCAGAACGAGTTGACCCTCAACACCATGCTGCAGGGTGCCTGGGGTTTGCTGCTGAGCCGCTACAGTGGCAGCCCTGATGTTGTTTTCGGCGCGACCCGTGCCTGCCGCAGATCCTCGGTGGCCGGCGCGGACAAGATTGTGGGCCCGCTGATCAACACCGTCCCTGTGGGGGTGAAAACGGCCGGTGACGTTCCCCTCTTGCCATGGCTGCGGGAGTTGCGGCGAAGATGGCTGGAGTTGCGCCCCTACGAGCACACACCGCTGGACAGGATTCAAGAATGGTGCGGCGCATCGCCGGCCAAGCCGCTCTTCCAGAGCCTGTTTGTCTACAATCACCAACCGCTCCACGACGCGCTGCAATCCCTCGGCGGCAACTGGCAACATCGCAGCGTGGAGGTCAGGCAGCGAGTGGACAGCCCGATCACGCTGGCGGCGTTCGGCAATCCCCAGCTGACCTTGGAACTCATCTGTGACCGGCAGCGCTTCAGCGATTCAACCGTGGAGCGCATGCTCGGCCATCTGCGAAACCTCCTCGAAGGCTTTCCACGGAATTGCGGGACAGCTGTCGCGCGGTTGCCGCTGCTCAGCGCGCGCGAACAGAAGCAAATGCTGCATGAGTGGAACCAGACCGCGGCCGAATATCCGCGGGATCTCTGCGCGCACGAACTTTTCGAAGCGGTGGCCGCCGAGTCCCCGTCACAGGAGGCCCTGCTCGATGGCGGCCGGTCGCTTTCCTACGGCGGCCTGAACGAGATCTCCAACCAACTGGCACACTACCTGCGTGCAAAAGGCGTCGGTCCGGAGAAGCTGGTCGGTGTTTGCCTGGAGCGCTCTCCGGATGTGGTCATCGCGATACTGGCCATCCTAAAAGCCGGAGGCGCCTTCCTCCCCCTGGACCCCAGCCTGCCTCACCAACGGCTCATCCACATGCTCCGTGAGTCGGGGTTATCCTGGGTGGTCACGCGCAAAGCGTTGGCGAGCCCATTGGAAAACTGTGCGGCAGAATTGCTCTGTCTCGATGCGCTTGCAGCCGAGATCACGCGGCAGCCGACTGAAAACCTCCCCTGGTTGGGGACGTCCGAAAACGCGGCGTATGCGATTTATACTTCCGGTTCCACGGGCGAGCCGAAAGCAATCCTGGTGGTGCACCGGTCCCTGGTGAATCACACGTTCGCCGGCCGCAGGTTGTATGGAATCTCGACCCGCGACCGGCGGGTGCAGTTCGCCTCCATCGGAACGGACTTTTTTGTCGCGGAACTATTCAACTACATCTCATCCGGAGCAACCCTTGTCTTTCAGCCGGCGGGTCTCAGCAGTTCGATCCATCATTTCCTGCGGTTCCTCGCCGAGAACAAGATCACCATAACCGCCTTCCCTGCCAGTTATTGGAGTCAATGGGTGTACGCCCTGTCGGAAGGCCAGCTGCCTCTGCCCGAAACATTGCGCCTGGTGATCACCGGGATGGAACGCGTCGATCCGCATCTTTTTTCAGTTTGGAAGAACAACATCGGCGCGAGCATCCGGTGGTGCAACGTATATGGTCCATCCGAGACCACATGCACCGCAACCCTCTATGAGGCTGGGACATCGGCGTGGGAGGGACGCTCCTTCGTTCCCATCGGCCGGCCGATCGCCAACGCCAGAGTGTACGTTTTAGATCGAGACGGGAACCCGGTCCCGGTCGGCGTGGAGGGAGAGGTTTACATCGGCGGAGAGGGGGTAGCGAGGGGCTATCTCCACCGGCCCGATCTGACTGCGGAGCGATTCATCCCGGATCCGTTCTCGGGAGCAGCGACAGACCGCATTTACCGGACCGGTGACCTGGCTTTCTACCTCCCGGACGGCAACCTCGTTTTCACGGGTCGAGCGGACCGGCAGATCAAGATCCGCGGGTACCGTGTGGAGTTGGACGAAATCGAAGCCGCGCTGGGCAAGCATCCGGCGGTGCGGCATTGCGCGGTGACAGTATGCGAGGCAGACAGCCGTCAGGTCCTGGCAGCTTACGTCACGACTCAAGGCGATCCGCCGTCCGATGAGGAACTGCGGCGGCATCTGTCCGCCACACTTCCCGACCATATGATGCCCGCAGTGTTCGTCAGGCTGGATTCGATGCCGTTGACGTCAAGCGGCAAGGTCGATCGCAAATCGCTGCCGGCGCCTGCGCGCGGGCTGCATGACGGGGCCGGGGAGCCACGGCCTCCAACCACGGCGGCTCAACGGCGGCTTGCGACCATCTGGAGTGAGATTCTTGGCGCTACTGCCATTGACATAAGGGACAATTTTTTCGACCTCGGCGGCGACAGCCTGCAGGCAGCCCTCCTGCTGACCCGGATCAGCAAGGAGTTCAGCCGGGAGCTCACGTTTTCCGATTTGCTGGCGGCTCCAACCATCGAACGGCTGGCGTGGAACCTCGAGAGGCCCAATACACAAAGAGCCCGCGGTTGCCTGGTGGCGCTGCAGGAATCCGGTGCCAAACCGCCGTTCTTTTGGGTTCACGGGGGTGACGGCGAAGTCATGATCTATCGGGACCTTGCACACCATATGGGCAAGGATCAGCCTTGCTACGCTTTCCAGGCCTTCGGGATCAATGCCGATGAGACCCTGCTTGGAAGTGTTGAGGAAATAGCGGCCCGATATATCGAAGAAATGCGGGCAGTACAACCACGCGGTCCTTATTTTGTAGGCGGCTTCTGTCTGGGGGCGTTTATCGCGCTTGAGATTGCAGTTCAGCTTTCCGAAGGAGACGAAGATGTACGCCTGGTGGCCGTGATCAACACGGATGCCGCCTGGCGAGACGAGGGCTCCGCTTTCGCTGGACTCCACCGTCACTGGCTCCGGCTGTTGCATCTTCCCTTCAGGCGGAAGCTGGACTATCTGCGCGGGCGTGCCGGCTACAGGATCTCCCGGATCCACGGCACGGTTTTGGAGGCTTGCTGTCGGGCTCTGACAGCCTCCGGGCGAACTTTGCCGCCCTGGCTTTGGCGGTTCCGGGTGCGGGAGATGTGTCACCGCGCCGGCCAACGCTACAGGCCCCGGGCATTCCAGGGTAAAATCACGTGCTTCCACGGCATGGGAGAGCCGGAGGCAAAGCCCGGGAACTTCTGGGAAAGAATCGCCCGGGGAGGCGTCGATATCCATTCGGTCCCAGGAGAAGGCCTGTCTGTTCTTAGGCCGCCTAACGTGCAGATTCTGGCAGAACGCTTGCGCCAATCGATCGATTCTGCCAGCCTACTTCCGCTGGCTCCACAAGTGACCGCCAAACTGAACCAAGCAACCAATCGAGGGTGAGCATGAACAGGGGCGGTCTGGAACCATTCGGTTGAATCGGAACGAGAACGAACCCGGCCTGCCACTTCCCATCGCCCAAGGCTGCCGCCAGATGCTCAATCGTGGGCGCATGGAAAAGGGTTGCGAGCGGAAGCTGTTTGCCGAAGGCTGCCTTGATTTGGGCGAACAGTGTGACCGCAAGCAGCGAGTGCCCGCCCAACTCGAAGAAGTTTTCGTTGACGCCCACTTGGTCCAGTTCCAGGAGACGAGCCCAAATAGCGCCAATGCCTCCTCTCGGGCGTTCCGCGGAGCTAGCGGGGACCAGCCCGGCTCCCGCCGGGGGGATGCCGTTTCCAGGAGTGCTTTGCGATCCACCTTGCCGTGATGCCGTACATGTTGATCAGCCGCGGCTGCTGGTCGCCGTGCCGGTCAATCCATGGCTTCAGGCTCTGGAATTCAAGGGCTACTCCGCCGCCTGGACTTCGAACATCTTATGAATTGTCCATGCCGTTGCCTCTCTCATCGCGGTGATGACCTTTTACCGGCCTCAGGCAAAGTTATAGGTCAGCTTCACCTGGAACTGATGGGACGGCTGTTCGAGACCGCGCGCGGTAGTCTGGTTATAGATCACTAACATGGCCACGGGCGGCGGCCTGGCGGATCAGCGCAAAGTAACGCTCCATATGCACTTCAAGCGACCAATTCCTCCGGCAGGCTTCAATGCCGCGCAAGCCCAATTCACGCCGGTATGGGGGGTCAGCCAAGAGCCGGTTCATCGCGTTCAGCAGTTCTTCATTGGTGTCGTAAACGAATCCGGCGCCGCTCTCCTCGATGGCTTCCGGCATCGAACCCAGATTCCTGACGATGGCCGGCGTCTTCTGGCTGAACGCCTCCAGAATTACTAGCGGAGGCGATATCTCGAAGTTAATCGACGGGCAGATCAGTGCTACGGCATTTTTATAAAAGCGCTTCAATCTTTCGCCGGGCACCATGCCCACAAAGCGGATGTTGGCATTCCCTCCGGCCAGTCGTCGCAGCCGCGGTTCATAAGTCCCCGTGCCCGCAACCAGCAACCGGGCTTTTGGAAAATTGCGAAACAGCGGGATGATCGTTTCGAGACCCTTGAGTTTCTCCAAGCGGCCCGCAAACAGGAAGTAGGGCTTTTGAGCAAGATCATCCGACTCTAGCTGGTGGTTCGGCGACGAGACATCGACTGTCCATGGCACGAAATGGGGTAGATGAGCAATCGGGGCATCGAATCCCAATTCCTGGTGTTTCGTTCTGGAAAAACGGCTGGGAGCGATAAACAGATCCACATGCTTGACCGCAGCCCGCAACAGACCGAAAGAGCGCCACCACTGTGGCGGGCGCCGATAGGTCAACGTACAGAGCAAGCAATGCCGGGTTGTGCAGGGCGCGCGATTGAAACGGAACAAGCCGTGCGTGGCGCAGACCAGCCAGAACTCGTGCATCGTATAGAGCTTAATGGCCCGTCCGAAGCCCAGGATTCCCGCGCCGCCCGCCAGTGAAATGTTGTGATAGTGGATGACATCAAAGTCTTTCATCAGAATCCGGCGGAATTGGGCGGACTGGAGCACCGGAAAGCTTGCCTGGTGGCAAGCAAGCGCGGCAAAAACGCCGAATCGACTTCTGAGGCCGTGAACGGTGACATTGGGATGATTCTCGTAGCTTCCATCGGGTTCATCCCGTGCCAGGAGGCGATAGGCATCGATCGAATGGATGACGTCGACCTGGTGTCCCCGGTCCGCCAAAGCGTTTGCCAGGCGATGCACAAAGATGCCGTCTCCGCCAAAATTGTAGGGCGGATAAAACGTCGTGATCATGCAAAAGCGAAGTGCCCGCCCCATCATTGCTCTCCGCTCAAGCTGGATTGAATCGCGCGGCGGATGTGCCGCGGAACGGCTCGCATCCCGACGTACCATGGAAACAGTGCTGACAACATCAAGCCGAACAGCCGGTCAGTCCGGAGGTAGTAAGCGTCCACCCGGTTTAGGGCATAAACATCGCTTCCGGCGCCAATCATCCCGAGCCTGTCGGAGCATGCACATGCAAAGTACCGCCGGGTCATCTCGCGGATGCGCTGGTTGTACCGCCCGTAAGGGTAGGCAAAGCAGGGGACCGGTGTCCCGAGCGCATCTTCGATCCTCGCCTGCGAATCCCGAATCTCCGCTTCGAGCCGCTCCGGCGCTAAACGCGTCAGGTCGGGATGAGTGAGTGTGTGCGCGCCAAACGACACCCCCCACCTGTGCATCTCCCTTATCTGGCCCCAACTGAGCATGGTGCGGCCGTTGAGAGATGGCAACCGGCAATCTTGCCCTCCTTCCTTTTGCCCGCCGACGGTGAGAAAAACTGTTGCGGTCATGCCATGGCGCTGCAACACCGGAAAGGCTTCGTGATAAACCGTTTCGTAACCATCATCAAAACTTATCGCGCAGAGGCGCTGCTGAAATGACGAACCCTGAAGCACATCCTCTGCAGCCTGCAACAGAGGAAGCGTCTGAAATCCGCTCTCATGCAATCCAGCCATACCTCGGCGAAAGACCTGCGGAGAGAAGGAAGTGACGCCCGATACATCCTCCAGGGTATGAAAGGTGAGGATCGGAATGCGTCCCCGCATTTTCGATCGGCGTATCATGCTCATAGGGTAAAGCCTTGGGTGCATAGGAAAAACAAGCTGCGGTTTCGTTGCGCAGGCCGCCTAGAATGCGACTCCTGCAGCTTCCGATGTGGGGTCTTATCGGAAGCTGACCCACCCCTCGGAGCCATCCTCCGATCCCAGGAATTGCAGCTTGTTCGGACTATCCGCTTCGCCAGCTTGAGAATGCTATGCTCATAGTCTTTGAGAGTTCCAACTCTCTGCAAAAGAGTTCCGCCAATTCTCTCGACCGCAAAAATGATCTCGTGAAATCCCTCAGCATCGCGAGCGGCATAAGCGCGGCCATCGCGAAGTTGGTTACGGAATGTAAGATTTTCTTCGCGACTTAGAATTGTCATGCGCATCGTGGACAATTGTGGACACCCGGAGAGTTTACCGGTTTCAGTGGTTTGAGTCGATTTCGGGAAACACTTGGGACGTCCCAAGCGTTTACAAAATGTCGGTCTTCCCAGGGCTTTCTACACGCCTCTGTCTTGGCATCTCTTCTGGCTCAGATGCAATTTCATACTTGTGCATCTAATCCTGCCCATCAGCCGCGTGCGCCGCGATGTCCGCCCTGTTCATGTCGCTTTTCGCGCGACGGCTGCCTGCGCTTGTGAGGGAGTCTCATGAAGTTCTCAGGGTGCAAGAGGCTGGCAACCGAGATGTCTTCGTCGATGGCCTCCCAGTGGATTCCGATGCCACTCCCGATCAACTCCCACTTGCCCCTCTGTGTGTGTGTGGCTTCGTGTAGCCGCGGAAACCAAACCAGTGGCACCGAGACGATCCGTCCGTCAGACAGCGTGACCGAAAGTGCATCATCCGAGCATGCCACGTCGACGGCAAGAGCCTCAGCCTTTGCTACCAAAGTACTCATACCACTTCTCCAGAAAGAATTGCCTGTTCTCCGCGACAATTCGCCTGATTTCGGTCAGCTCATGCGCCCGAAAACCTCGAACTTCGGCCAGGGTGATAGGCTCAAGCCAGAACTTCGCGTAACGTCCCGCGTGAGCGGCGTGAATGTGCGCGGGCTCTCGCCCTTCCATGCTGAAGAAAAAGAACCGATACCCTCGAACCCTCAGCAGTGCTGGCACGCTCTGATCCTACTCCCAGCTATCTCATAGAACAATGGCGAAACCTCAACGCAATGAGGCGCCCGTGCGCTCCGCGGAATCCGCGGCTGTTTGTTTGCCACGGGTTCCGCGGCTTATGCACGACGACAACCATCTTCGCGGCGCCGCTCGTGAATCTATCGAGTCATTGATTGGATTCTACTTTGTGCTAATATGTAATCATGAAAACGACAATTGATATTCCAGATGATGTTCTTGAGGATGCCATGAGATTCACCAAGGCAAAAACGAAGCGCGATGCTGTCGTCTCGGCCGTGGCATACTACAATCGCCGGCAACGGATGGCCGCCCTGGCACGGCACTTGGGAACTTGCGGCAATCTCATGACCGCTGACGAACTCCGCAGGATGCGTGAGTCAGAGTAAGGCATCACCGTGAAACTAGTTGATACATCCGCATGGATTCACGCTCTTCGGCCCAATGGGGATCCCCAAATACGAGCCCGCGTCAACGTTCTATTGCAGTCGGGCGATGCCGCGTGGTGCGCGCTGGTGCGGCTGGAACTGTGGACCGGAGCGCGCGGCCCCCACGAAAAGAGGGTGCTGCGCGAGATGGAGCGCGATCTTCCCGACTTGGAGATTAACGGCGCGACCTGGGACGCTGCCTGCGAATTGGCTCGGCTGGCACGGGAAAGCGGACATACGATCCCGGCCACAGACCTCCTCATCGCAGCCTGTGCCCAACTTCATGGGGTCGAGATCGAACATGAGGATGAACACTTCAATGTCATTGCCAAGCTCCGCTGAATCGCTCTGCGCCCTGGCGCAATTAAGTTCCTATTCCACTCCCGCCAACCTCAGCACAAACGATCTGACAGTCGCACGTCGGACTGTAATCGTTGTTCTTTGATATAGCCGCTCACCCAGCAAGATCGTAAGCACTCTTCAGCCAGGTCTTGAGCTCACGATCCACTTCGGACGGCTCCTCGACACGCACCTCGAGGTGCCACCGATGCGCCGATACCTGCTCGTGCTTCACGACTCGGGGACTCGCTATGTCCTCCTCTGATTTGATGGTCAGAATAAGGGCATCCTTTCGTGTCGCCACGCCTGCGAACGCCGTCTTCCGGACAAGGTGGATCGATGTCTTCTTCGGATCCTCCCGAACGGGGCCCAGCGCCCGCGCTGCCTGCAGGATCTGCTCGTATGCCGCACGCACGCGCGCAGCTCGGTTCGAGAAATGCTGTTCAATCGTCTGTGTTGCGTTCACCAAACCTCCAGTTCTCTAAGAAACTGTGAAAAATCCGACTTTACCATGTACCACAAAGACTCGAGGACTCAAAGACTCAAAGGGGGTTTCAAAGCATAGGATTTCTTCGAGCCTTAGAGTCTTTGTGTTGGCCCGCTGTATCCCTGAAGTCTCCCTGGCGCCAATTTATTTACAGCTTCTAAGCGCCATACGGGGCCTACCTGACCAGGCTGCGGAGAGTATGGAGGTTCATGATGTCCTGGGTCATGTCTTCGTCTTTGGGAGTTTCGAGGATCTTGGGGACAGCTGCGAAACGGCGGTCGTTGACCAGGCAGCGGAAGGCTTCGAGGCCGATGAAGCCTTGGCCGATGTGGGTATGGCGATCGACGCGGCAGCCGAGGGGTTTTCGGCAATCGTTTACGTGGAAGGCGCGGATCTTCTTGTGACCGATCAACCGGTCAAACAGGCGCAAGGTTTTGCGATAGCCCGCTTCTGTGCTGATGTCGTAGCCCGCGGCAAAAAGATGACAGGTGTCCAGGCAGAATCCGATGCGTCCGGCATCGCGCACGTTGTCGAGTATGCCGGCCAGCTGCTCAAAGTTGTGGCCAATGGAACTCCCCTGACCGGCCGTATTCTCCAGGAGAATCGACACCGGCGGGGGGACGCGATCGAGCGCATGGTTGAGTCCGGCCGCGACCGCCGCGATCCCCGCGGCCTCGCCCGCACCTCGGTGGGCGCCCGGGTGGAGGATCACCGCGGGAACTCCGAGAAAGCCGGCGCGTTCCAGTTCTTCCACCAGTGCCGCCAGGGATCTTTGGTACAATGCGGCATCCGGAGTGGCCATGTTGATCAGGTAGCTGCTATGGGCCAGCACCGGCGCGATTCCGCTTTGCTTCCGGGCTTCCGTGTATAGCCGCTTATCCTCGTCATCGAGCGGCTTCGCCCGCCACTGATTGCTGTTTTTCAAAAAAATCTGGAGTGTGCGGCAGCCTGCCTGCAGGCCGCGTTCAAATGCGCGATGGATGCCGCCGGCGATCGACATGTGAGCGCCAACAAGAAGTTCGGGGGTCATGGATTTACCTAGGAGCCCGCCCGAGAATTAGGAGGGGTCGCGCGCATGGGGCTTGCGGGGCGAGCGCAAGGCGCGAGGAGGAGGCGATGTCGGTGCACATCGTTGACGACGAGCAACGCAGAGATCGCCTCGCAACCCCCATGCGCCCTTCGGGTTCCGGCGGCGCGGGGGCAATTGGGACGCGGGCGCTCCTCGA
>JBEKYG010000106.1:0-10145 GCA_049511215.1 Acidobacteriota bacterium
TGTCGAGATTCGTGTTCCAGGTGAGTTCCTGACCGCGGCCGGCGCTTGTCAGCGTAAAGGCTCCCGAGGTGCGCGGCGGCAGAAACGCGTCGATTTCACCCAGGCTGGCTCCCAGCAGGCCCGTGAACAAGTAGAATCCGATGGCGAGAAAACAGAGCGCAGCGGTCATGCGCAAGACGCCGAGGTGCTCCAGAGGCGTGTCATGAGGCAAGCGGAATTTGCCCAGCAGGTAGACGGCTGTCAGAACACACGTGGCCAGCCAGATCGAGAGCACGACCTCACGAGTGAAAATGTGCCATCGCCAGACCAGATCAACGTTGGAGATAAATTTCATGGCGGCTGCCACTTCCAGGAAGCCCATCGTGACTTTTACCGAATTCAACCAGCCGCCGCTTTTCGGCAGCGCGACAAGCATGCGGGGAACCAGCGCGAGCACGAAAAACGGCGCGGCAAAAACAATAGAGAAACCCAACATGCCCATCGCCGGCCAGAGCCAGTCCCCTTGGGCTGTTGCTACCAGCACGGTCCCGACGAACGGCACCGTGCAGGTAAAGCTGGTCAGTGTAAAGGTCAAGCCCATGAGGAGCGCCGATGCATAGCCGCTTCCCGAACCGGCCCTGGATAATTTAGTGAGGACGCTGGAGGGAATTCCGATCTGGTAAAGGCCAAACAGGTTGAGCGCGAAACCCAGGAAAACTCCAGTGATCAGGAGGTTGACCCAGGGGTTGGCCGCAAACTGATTGATGCCCGTCGCGCCTAACAATGCCGCCAGCCCGAGGCCCAGTCCGGTAAACGTAAAGATGATGCCGAAACAGTAGACGAGCGCAAGACGGAGCCCGGAAGCCCGGCTGGTCTCGGCGCTCTTGGTAAAGTAGGAGACCGTGATCGGGATCATCGGGAAAACGCAGGGCGTCGCCAGCGAAAGGGCACCCATGGTCATTGCCAACCACAGAAATGGGAGGAAGCCGCTCGACCGTGCCCGCTGCATTTCCGCTGCAGTCCCGGCGGGAAGTGTGCTGATAGGCGCGCTCGGGTTGGCGGTCGCGCCCGATCCCTGCGGACTCGCCGGCTGAGGCACCGCGGTCCCCTGGCCGCCCGCCGTTGACCCGGCGGGGGTAGATGGTCCCGGAACGACTTTGATCTTGACTGCGACCGGCACGTTGCGGGGCGGCAGGCAAATCCTGTCATTGCAGACCTGATAATAAGCGAGGACCCTGATTTCGTAGTCCCCCGGCTTGACAGAGTCAGCTGCCTTGAGGGGAATATAAAACTCAGCGTCATCGGCGAAAAACTCCGTCTGAATGCCAAAACTTTGGTCAAACGCGGTCTTGGGCGTGGATTGCCTCACGGCGCCGGCCATCTCGAAGGGATCCCCGGGCCGCAATTTAAAACTGGTGGCAATGGGTGGTGGCTCCTGAGTTGCCGAGTACATATGCCAGCCGGCATCAATCTTGGCCTCGATCTTGACCTCAAATTGCGCACCCGCTCGAATCGGATCGGCTGGAGGCTTGGCCGACCAGTGCACCGGCAAATCAGCTGAATTCTGGGCTACAACGGTGCCTGAAAGGATCAGAAAAATAAATATGGCTGCCATTATCAATCGTCTCATGCCCATGGAGTATATCATTGCCGCCGCGCATTTTCGCTCAGTGCGCCGCGAAATCTGTGTTGATTCGCTTTCCCGGAACGACACCCAGCTCTTCCCAGCGTTGATGGCCGGCGAGCATTGAATTCAGGGACTCTCCAACGCCGAATACGTGCGCGTGAGCGTGAGCCCGGTTCTTGATGGTGCTTTGTTCAAGGTATTTGAAATACCAGTGACACTCACCAGTCTCAAAACCGGTGAGCGTCCCCGCTTTTCAATCAAAGCTGTGAGCTGCTCTGGAACAGGCCATTGAAATGATTCGCAGGGGAAGATCACTTAGAATGAGAAAAGAGTGGCTGAAAACCGAACGTAGGCCCGATTTTTGCGAGCTCCGTTGCAATCATCTGCGGGGGATTCAATAACTTCTCCGGGTCCGGCACCGATCTCCAGCTGAATTCGATCCGGGACGAACCACGCAAAATCTTACACATTGAAAGAGATAAGCATCACCGAGGGCCTGAAAATCAGGCTTGCGCTCGATTTTCTGGCCTGTTTTTTCGTCATGGGGATCGGGGACGGACCAGCCGAAGTCTTTTGGACCTGATAGGATGAGCATCACGGACGGCCTGTCATTCAGGGCTTAGATTGAGCGTGAGCCTGCGCAAGTCCTTTGTGTCAACAGAAGGCGCCTCTATTTCACCGCTCTCATCTTTGGCCAGTCTGGCGCCGCTCTTCCCGAGGAGTACAGAATGCCATCGTTGTCGTGCGACCAACTGATGAAGCATCCGTTCATCATACGTATTTTGAACAAGAAGATGGTATATGCATACCGGTTCTCTCTTCCTTACACACCCAAGCCGAGCAATTCTGCCCTCTCTCTGTTCCATGCGGGCCGGATTCCATTCTATGTCAAAATGGACCAAGTGCTGGCTATGTCGCTGAAGATCCACTCCTTCGGATCCAACATTGCTGGCGATAAGGATGTAGGGCGCTAGGGGGCTCTGGAAAGCTTCGCCGATCGTGTCACGGTCCTTCCGGTCATCCTGACCCGTATAGCTCCCAACCATGTACTGGCAGGCTTCGGCGAGTTTGGCTATTGAATACCGTAGGCGATTGCGCTGGGGCTTCAATAGCTTCTTCGTCCAATCCAGGAGGTCCGGTTCGTCCTCACAATCCAGGTGCTGCTTCAATGCATTGAGCTGGCCTATAAGATACGACTGCACCAAGAGGCGGTACTTACGATTTCCGAGGAGCGCATGAACAATCGGAACTTTCTGTGGATCATCCAACTGTGTGAACAACGCGTTGAGCGCATCGTCAAAACCGCGACTTAGGCGGTGCGTCTCCAACAGACGATTCAATTTCTTGCCCTTAATATTAAGGATGTTCTTGCGCATCAAGGCGACCTCCTTATGTGGGTCCCTCATCTTTGCCCATAGTCTGTTCGCCCGCACTGCCCGAAAAGCACTCGTGATTGCCTGCTCGGCCACTTCGCGTATCTCTTTGGTCGCGGACCCCACGAAGCTCGTGAAGATTATGGTCTTTCGCGGGTGACCGTCTCTTGCTGTCTTGAGGAAATCTTCCTCAGTCTGTTTCCGCAGCCACCGGGCCAAGGCGTCAAGACGTGGACTGTGAGGTGGCCTACTTCTGAAAGCCGATTGCGCCTTCTTGGGTGTAGATAGGGCCTGACGAAGTTTCGTCTGAACGCACGTCTTGCGCCCTTGGAGAGTACCCTCAGCGAGTTTCAGCCTTTGAACGAAGTACCATCTCTCAAACTCCGGAGAAGGTTTAATCAGAAGGCTTTTGAGATGCGAGAGATCAACCTGAGCGCTTGGATCCTCGTGTTCTTGATCGAGTCCGTCTGCGGAGATTGCGAGGTATAATCTGCGCTTGGCAGTCTTGCCCGTACGCGTCATGAGTTGACGGAGAGTCTTCTCGGTACCCCTTTTGGACGAAAGATCCAATTGGTCAGACGTTTGCGTGAAGTGGCGGGACACCTCCTCGACGAAACCTTTCACGGGTTGTCTGTAAAGGACTTTGTATGCCCCCTTATTCTTGTCCATCATCGTACCGAACGTTCTATGCAACTCAATGGGTTCAAGTTGAAAGGGCGTTGCAGTCAGAAGAATGAACGTCGTCCTTCCCGCCAAGCGATCAGCGTGCGCCGTCAAAGACTGTAGCGCTTGGCGTGCTTCAGGGTGATGGGCTTCGTCGACTATGACAACATCCCAGTCGTTGCGGAGAAACGCAGAGGCCCGACTGCGACCGCGGCCAAGGTGGCTCTTGCGTATTGCATTCCAGTTACAGACGTACGTTCCATCAGGCGGCCTGTCTTGTTTCCACTTTCGTTCCCCCTTTGGCAATGAATCAGTTCGCCTGATTTCATACACTCGCTCGAACGTCTTTCGAATGAATTTTCGGCGCCCATCCCGGTCGAAACTGATCCACTCGTCGAGGCGGGCCGAAAACCCGCTCGGGTCTATGATCTCGAACGCCCACTTTGACACAAGCCCTGGCGGGCACAAGACAAGGACATGTGCAGGCTTGTCGATACGATTCTCACGTTGCGCACCATCCCGCCGTGCTCTACTGTTCTCCAGAAGGAGAAGGCTTGTGGCAGCCAACGCTTCCCATGTCTTCCCGAGCCCAACGCCATCAGCCACCAGAACACCGTATTGCCCGACTCGGTCCTCTTTCCCTTGCGAGTTCTGAAACTTAAACTGTCGGCACCCATTATCCGCTAGTCGACAACGGATCCACCGCGCGACGGCTTCTTGATGCCGCTGCCCTGTCTTGAATTCATTGCGTCTCATTTCTTGGACTCCCGACTGCTGCAATAGAAGCGAAATTCAGGTATCTCAGGATCTCACGCAGGATATGTGGCCGGATCTGTTTCATTGAAGATATCTGCTGGCGAAACAACTCTGTCCTTTGCCGGATATACCGAGAACCGAGTTTGGATCTGACCAAGAACTTCTTCAAACCGGCGACGCGAACGGCAAGGCGATCAAGTTCTCCTTGGTGGTGCGTCTCCGCGAGGGCGGCGAGGATGTCGTCCGCTTCCTCGTGGTCTGAAGCGGAGACGGATTCCGGCGTCGTTGCGGAGCTATCACCCCGGCGCGAGCATGGACGCAGCCGCCCCATTTCTTCCAGAAGCATGCTCTCCAAGGCAGTACAGGGATCCTCATCTTCCATGGGACGGATGATAGGGAACGAAACAGGGAAAGGAAGCGATCTGTTGACGATTCGTTCGTAGAGCACGCCACAGCAGACTTCAGGCTGCCAGTCATCTGCACGCGATTCTGGGAATGTCTCCCTCAGCAATCTTAATGCATTGTCCCGAGCAACAATGCCGACACCTCGTCGTATCCAGACAGGGATAAACCTGATTCCATCACCTCCCGTGATGAAGAGTTTCTGTCGCAGGATTCCAGGTGCCTCCAGTCTCAGTTCCCAGTAGTCTTTACGCCTGACGAACTCTGCCGCAAGCACGTTGCCACAAGGTTCATCTCGTCGCCTCTTGGGATGGGTCTCATAACCATCGGAAGTGGCCGGGCAAAACAGATCCTTGAGATCGTTTTGCAGGAAGGGCATGTCTGGCTTGCCCAACCGTGTAGCCGCCAGTATCTCTACGTTCCCGCCTTTTCTGGCCGAGCGGACAAGTGCAGGCATTGTACAGTTTGCACTTCCAAAAAAGAAGACGCCGTCGCGACTACTTCTGGCCAGATAGGCCTTGGCATGAACGCGCGCGGGAATACGATCAAATGCAGAATCATCACCATCGCCTGCGTCTGCCCCACCGGAGAGGTCGTCCAGTCTGCGGACGTGGACTTGTATTCCAGGCAAGCGGGGCCCTCTTCTCCTGGAACGGCCTTCAGTATAGAGATGAATGCGTTCCTTGCCTCGTAGACTGAAATCACGTTGCAGGCGATTCAACACCCCCCTATCTCCTTGGTCTTGCGTGTTCGTGCCTGAATGCCACGGAGACAGGACGGAGAGGGTCTTGATCGTCTTTAGTCCCGCACCCCGACATGCTTCCACCATTTGATCCACGAGCGGCCTGCCAAGAGAGTCAATGATCACCCCTTCTCTGGGTGTGATGTCCAGGCAAGATCGCCTGATGAACGCCCTTGCCGATTGAGGGAGGTTGACCGTTGTGGTCTTGCTCAACTCGCCAAGAAAATGTGTCGCACCTCCCACAAGTGCTTGCCCGGAAAGGTCTGAGTCATCGGCGAAGTACATCAGTTCCAGGTTACTTCCCAGCCCTCCGGGTGTGAGATTAGATGATCCGATCCCCACAAGATGGTGACTGCCGGCTGACAGAAATATGAGTTTCGCATGAAAGACGGCCGATCCACGGCACCGAACAGGAGCAACTTGATAGCCCTGGAAGCGTGGTCCAGCGCACGTTAGTTGTTTCCTCAATTCTCCTGCGTCAACAAGGACAAGCGTTCTGAAGGGCTTCCCGGCACGAGTCAATTCCGTCTGTATCTTGTCCTCAAACCGCTGTTGGTTGAAATCAAAGGTGCACAAGATTGCTCGCCTTGGCGCCTCCCGCCCATGACGATTCACGAACTCATGGATCTTATCGGCGGTCTTGATCCAGGATAGCCCGCTGACTTTCCCCATATCAGATACCTCCCAGGTCTCGAACGATCTGGCCGAACGCTGAAAGGCGATATGCATGAGGTTGAACGCTCGGTGGAATCTGCAAACTGGGGCCAAGGGCAGGTTTGTAGTTACCGCTTTGTCCAGTCACAATCCACAATTGATCTCCCTTCGCTTGCTGATGAAGGATGTACAGGTCGCGCAGGAAACGTTCGACGCGTCCTTTGAGAGCAATGGACTTATCTCTTAATAGTCTCCTGCCAATCTCAAAAGCTCGATAAGCGTCGTCACCAAAGAAGAGCACCCTATGATCATCGGGGAGGAGTTCAAGCGCATGTCGGATCGCGGCCAATGCACGGCCGACAGTCTCAGGTTTAGTAAGAGCATCGATGCTAGTCAGATGAGTCGGCAGCCTATTCCTCGGCATCAATCGGAGCCTGAGAATGAGACTGCGCATGAATCTGTGCGATTCCCCGGCGTGCACCTCCAAAGACCATCCCACGAAGATTACATTCAGCCCCAGTGACAACCATTCCCAAATGACCGCAGCGTGTAGAGCTTTCTGAAGGTCGGTTTGCCCTCTCATCCTTATGCGCTCATATCGCTGGAGAACCGAATCGGGACTGAGGCTGGCAATGTTCTGCCCAAAACGGCGCTCCACTTCGCAGACGAACTGTCGTCTAACGGAGAGACTCGTGCTATCGCCATCCTGAATGCGGCGCCGATTGAGACCAATGACAGTGCGAAGAATCCGTCTCTCTCCGTTCGATATTCTTGAAAGGCAAGCTGCGTCCGGAAGGGGCGTAATGCCGCGTCCGCGATAACGGATGGCTTTCTCATACTCACGCGCGAGAGATTGTCCCGTTTCTGTTAGGTTCCATGGACTGCCGTCTTCGATCAACCCCAGGCTGACCATGGAGGGGCGATAAGCTCTCCAAGCCGGGTTCTTGAACACAACTGTCGGATTCCTGAGGGCACGATCCCGGTTGTCCAAGTAATTGAAGATATTCCGTGATCCTATGTACCGGCACTTACTATTATCCCCACCTGGTTGGCCTGCCGTTCGGTCATCTTTGGGATGGCACTTGGCTTCAGCGAAAGCCAATGCCACCTCCCACTTGTGAATTGGCAGTTCATCGTACCTCCGGAGGCGGTTTCTAACCCAACACAAGAAACTGAAGTACCGTGCTCTGGTAGTCAGAACCGACAAACCCGGCAGGATCTTGTCCGCTAGAACATCCGCCATATTCTGCAACCCCAACGCATCGGTTGCGCGAGAGCGCAGCAAGTCCGCCTCAACCCAGAATGGCAGAGCACTTCTGAGAATCATAGTTGACTCCGAATCATCTCAACCGTACCACGGCCAATAGTGAGACGACAAATGCCGTGCCTGTAGCGGGCCGCGAAGCTGCATCGCGGGCACGAGCAACTGTCATCCAAACCTGTTTGCAGATATCGATCATGCCGCCCGTGTCCTGCCCGCAATAGCGTAACAGTTGGGTGCGCACTCTCGCCCGTTCGGTCTCAGAGACATCGCCAAAGGTAACCCGCGAGAATTCCTGGCCGGCCATCGCGCCGTCCGCAATCGGCAGGGTCATCATAGCTTCTTTCAGTCAAAGCCTCCTGGAGCCTCAGCGACCACCAGCAGACCTTCTGGATCTGCCTCTTCCGGAAGGAAGGGCGGTACTTGTGGAGGTCCGTTGAGAGGGCAGTTTTGGCATCCTGGCTGGTTTGGGAAGCACGACTCCTTTTTTCGTCCCATCGAAAACTCCTATGATGCCCTTTCCATCTGGACCGATGGCGCGGATGGGTTTGTTTGGTTTGAAAATCTCGGTTGCATTCAGGATCATTTCCGCGAAGGGGTAGCCTATGATGCCATCACCTTCAGGAGTAGGTTCAGTGAAGACCAGCACGGCGGCTCTTTTCCCGTTGGACTTTCTGACTGTATCCATCAAGAGGACGTGGCCTTCATTGGCTGCCTCCAGCATGCGGAGATAGTCAGGTTCAAATTTGCGCAGGAACGACATGTTTCACCCCCTCCCTTGGGGCAAAGCCAAGTTGCTTGATTACCTCATCCCTAGAGATCAGCACGTAATCCTTGGTGCGATCATCCCTTGGATTTTTCGTGTGCTCGAACTGCCCATGGTCATAACAGACCATACAGGCATCCCAAGCAGGATCTGGGGACACAATACTTATTTTCCAGCGACTTCTGCCAGTTCTGGGGCTCGCGCGCCGGAAGGATGAGTTAGCCCTGACTTGCCGCGAATCTGCGAGATAAGTATTATGTCCCCAGATCTAGATCTACGACAAGCGCCGGCGGAGCGCTTCAGAGAGTGCCTCGCACGATATGCCTATCTGATAATTGTAGGCTTCTTCTTGCCTGTCTCGATCAAATGGTATATGAGCTTGCCGTTGTCGTATGTTTCAATTTTTCCATCTGTCACGCTCGGCGCAACCCGAGTCCCTCTCGGGGCTCTCCATGTGTTTACTTCCTGTATTTTGGTCTGAAGTGCTTTGAAGAACCGCTCGAACTCTGCGGGCGCCTTTTTCTCAAGAGGGCGAACTAGGTCCGCAAAATGATCAAACTTCTTTTCCATTGCCACCTGCTTCGATGGCGAGAGATTCAGTTGCCGAGGAACAGTGAATCTAAGCCAATGTTCAAACCCCATGGAATTTGGCGTCCTTCCTCCACATATCATGGTCTGGGCTGATCCCTGAGATTGACCCACTAAAACCCCGGAATTTCCATTTTTTAGCCACCAAGGACCAGATCTTCTTGAAGCAATTCGATTCGGTTGATCGTCAAGGTCAATCTCTTCCTCAAGTGCGCGCGACAGCGCCGACCAGCTAGCTGCTCACTGAGGCGACGGAGCTCTTGCGAGGAGTGCGTTCGCTTCACTTTTGAGTTGATCCGCTTTTCTCCAGACGTTCCGCTTCATCGGTTTTGTCGCGGGCGCACTGAAGCAAAACTGGGATACACTCTGTTGCAATGATGGCACCCCCCCTATTGCCCATATCCAGAAGCCCGCTATGCATGAGGACTTCAGTCGATGAACCAGATCGAGGCACGAATTATCAGATCTGGGGAAATAATACTCATCTCCCAGATCCGCAGCAAGGCATGGCAACATCATTCTCCCGGCGCGTGCGCTTCAATCGGGGACGCAGTTGCTGGGAGATGAGTATGACGTCCCTGGATCTCCTGGATCTAAACCATGCCTGACTGTCACGGAGGGCGGGAAGATAAGCTGATTCTCTTTCTCCCTTCCAGGACCCAGGATCTTGAGCGGTCCAAACTCCGGGTGAGCTCGGACATGAGAACAACCTGCGCTTTCCTTTAGTGCACGCCCCCACGTGGGTCGCCGGTCGGCCGGCATTTCCACCGCGATCCCCTTCAGCGGCTCAATCGTCGGTCTTCCGCTTGCTGGCGTGCAAAATCGTCAGACCCACAACTTGGTCCCCCTCATACCGCACAATTACGTCGTCGTCTCTCAATTCGCTATCAGTGGCAAAATCGGTCAGGCAACTATTTCACCAAATCCCAGGCCATAACCGAACCACCGGGCCGTTCCCGAAATCCCGTACCGGGGCATGCGACAAAATTGCAGATTGTTTTTACTACCGCGGCCTTCGGCCGCAACCAGGGAAACGAAGGAGATCGCGGCCAGAAACTTCTTGCAGAAAAGCGAAGAAGTCACGGATAATGACTCTATCCACAGGATGATGCCGAAGCGACGGGCCGGCAAGCAGGCGGAGATTCCCGTCGCCCCGGTCGGCAAACTTGTGGATACCGAAGTGGTGAAGCACTGAAAATCCCTATATCGTGGAGTCCGTCGGCGATCGCGAGCGTGTACCAGGTGCTTGCGTGTAATTCGCTTTGCGCACGTCCCCCCTATGGAATTTATGACTGTCTCTCGAACCGCTCTTTTTTGATATACTCCGCTCATTA
>JBEKYG010000107.1:0-10048 GCA_049511215.1 Acidobacteriota bacterium
TGTCCTCGGTCTGCCGCACAGCTTGCCGTGCGGCCGCGACTAATTGATGGTCAGTTCTTCGTGGTCTTGCCATAAAGAAACAGTACCATAATTAGTCTCATCTTGGAAGCGAATTAGAATAATTCGATCGAGATAACCCACCGCCTCTGGAGGTGAGACTCGAAAAAGCTATGCTGCCCGAGAGAGGTAGAGAATCTAAAATGGCGCTGAATCACGCGAATGTTTGGATAGTTACGAGAGGGAGCCGTGAAGGGGCGCAACAGCAAAGCCCCTCCCCTCCCGCCGGGAGGCATCCTGAGGCCACTCGCTCTGCGGGTGGAGGATTAGTTGCCGGCTGATCTTTCGTGAATCAGACTGAAAAGGTTGCTGTAATCGTCTGTCCAGAACAGTGGGGGCGGCACACGATCGTTCCAAGGCGTGACATGCCCGCGGACATCAGGGTTTGCCAGAAATTGCGCGTTGGCGGTCAGCAAAACCCAGTCTGTCCGGTCCGTTCCTTGGTATCCGTTGCCAAAGTCGCGGAACCAGAGCGCCTGCATGTCTTGTTTGGGACCGGGGGCGATCAGATTACGCACAACCGGGCTGAGATCGAAATATCGGTTGGTAATATGTATAGCCAGGATGCCATCCTCTTTCAGATGGTACCGATAAGTCTGGAAGCATTCGCGCGTCAGCAAGTGGACCGGGATCGCGTCGCCGCTGAACGCATCGACCGCGAGCACGTCGAACTTCTGCGGCTCGCCTCGCTGGCGCTCCTTTTCCAACGAGATCCGCGCGTCTCCCATCACGAGATCGACGCGGGCCGGGCTGTCCTTGCGATAGGTGAAATACTTATCCGAAAGCCGCACCACCTCTGGATTGATCTCATAGAAGCGGATAGAATCCCCCTTCTCGCCCCAGGCGGCCAATGCGCCGGTGCCGAGGCCGATCACGCCGATGCGCATATCGTGTCGCTCGAGCCGGCGCGGATGAAAGCCGATCGCTAGACCAATGCCGCTTTCGGGTCCGTAATAGGAAGTACGCCAGGTACGCTTGTCCTTATCTTGAAACTGAAACCCGTGCTCGATCCGGCCATGCATCAAGGAGAGGTAGTGTTGCTGCGGGACATCCTTGTTCAGCTCCAGCACACGGAGGACGCCAAAAAAGTTTCGGCTTGTCTCCACGCTGCTTTCCATCGACTCCCGGATGTGGGTGCGGAGCACAAACGCGAGGGCAACCCAAGAGACGCAAAGCCCGGTCCAAACGGCCCACACCCTCAGGGGCCGGCCGAAGTAGAGTCGGCCCTTGCGGTCGGGCCAAAGGACGGCCAGCGTCAATACAGCCACGGCGATCAGCCCCACGTAGAATAGCCTCAACTGCCAGATCCGGTCGATGAGCTTAAACGCGAGAATGGCCCACGAGACGCAGAGCACGCCCCATATGGCCCCGATCACCAGGGCGCGGCCCTGATACAGTGGGCTCTTGCGGTCGCGGAAGAGGACAATCAGCGTCAGTAGGACAGTGGCCAGCAGCCCAGAATGGTATTCCCAAAAACCTTTCAGCAGATGGGGTGCTCCGACGGTAACGAGGAGCCCTCCCAGAGCGCCGCCGCCGGCAACCATCAGGTAGAACGACGTGAGGTAGCGCGTTCCCGGCCTTAGCCGCACCAGTTCCCCGTGACAGACCATGCAGGAAGTGAACAGTGTCAGGGAATAACTTAGGATTTGCCATCGCAGCCCCACGAAGACGCTGCCGAACAAGACGAAGCATGTCCATACAATGGACGCCGCGAGGCCTCCTATGAACAGGGGGCGCCAATAGAGCCGTTCGTGCTGAAAGCAGAGAATGAAGGAGAGTAGATAGATCGCGAGCGGCAGAATCCAGAGCAGAGGTACAACCGCCAGGTCCTGGCACATCATGCTGGTTGTGGCGAGCAGCATTACCGAGCTGCAGGTAGTAAAACTGAGCCACAGGACATATCGCCCCGAACCCGGCCTCGAGGCATTCTGCCCCACCTCCTACTCCCCAGGGCTATTGGCGCCGGTTTCGAACACACGGGTGCTCATCACATTCAGCGATAGCAGGATACAGATCAAAGCGAAAATGGCATAGACCCAAGACCATGCCGACGCCTGCCGGCTCAGATTTATCGCGGGCTCGATCAGAAACGGATAGCTCAGGATTGCCAGCAGGGAGCCGATGTTGGAAAGTGCATAGAGCCGATAGGGGGAAGAAGCCGGGCGCGTATGGCTGAACCAGGATTGCAGTAGCGGAGATGTAGATGAGAGGAGGAAATAGGGCGCGCCGATGCTCGCCAACAGCAATCCAAGGATCCGCAACACGGGATGTTGACCATCTGCCGGCTTCCAAGCCTGGGAAGGGAGGATAGAAAGCCACAAGATCGCAAGGCTGGTTGCAGCCAACAGAAAAAGGTGAAACAGAGCCTGCCGGCGCAATGGCCACCTGCTTGCGACTCCATGCGCGTAACCATAACCTCCCAGGAGGAGAGCCTGGAAGAACAGCATGCAGGTGGTCCATACTGCCGGCGTGCCGCCAAACCAGGGGAGGATAAACTTGCCGATGAGAGGCTGAACCAGGAAGAGCAAGAAGGCGCTCAGAAACATTGTTGCGCCGTATAAGAGCATGCGGCCACCCCCATTCGCAATTAATAAATTTGTTCGGCTATCTTACACGAAACCATCAAACTCAGAAAGCAAGCTGTTCCTCTACCTGCGATTCAGACAGTGGCAATAAACATAGCCCCGAAACCGTTGACACCTGCAAGCCTAGCGTTTTCCCTCTGCTGCAACGCGCCTGCACCCCGGAAAGAGGGTCTCTCGTACTACCATCGCTGCAGTTTGCATCCGAACGTCAAAACCTCAACCCAGAGGCCGCAGAGAATGCATTTGGCTGGAGCCATCCTTGTTAATAGCTGAGCCTTGCTTGGGGCGCAGCTGAGGTCCCGGCCGGTAGCCGGGACCTACTCCAGCCGCAGCCCCCCGAAACCAACGCATCAGCGTTTTGCGACAATTCTGGCTGATCCGCGGCGAAAATGGTGATATTTTGGCTTTTCCCAGAACGAAGCTAACTACCGTCATCACGGGGGATGAAAATGCGACCAAAATCTCTGGTAATTCTGGTGGCGATGTTTGCCGGCGTTTCGTTGGCTCCGGCTCAACAGCCGCGCTCTCTTACCGCCGCCGACTACGCCCACGCCGAGAAATTCCTCGCTCCGGCCCTGACGTCGCTTGTCGTGGGCGGCAGCGCCTTTCCGAACTGGCTTCCGGACGAGTGCTTCTGGTATCGCAACACGACCGCCGCGGGAATCGAGTTTATTCTCGTGGATCCGGCGAAGCGGACGCGCGCGCCGGCGTTTGACCACGCCAAGCTTGCCGCGGCGCTATCGGCTGCCGCGGGCGCGACGTATAACGCGCAGCAGCTCCCTTTCCAGTCGATTGACATTTCGTCGGACGGGAAGACCGTTTCGTTTGACATAGCTACGCGCCGCTGGTCGTGCGATGTCATGGGCGCCAACTGCGCCGCGGCCGGCGATGCTATCGGTGCGCGCGGCGCCGGGGGTCGAGGCGGCGGGGGTCGCGGTAGTGGAGGTGGTGGTGGCCGAGGCGGCGGCGCAGGCAATGCCGTGACGTCCCCGGACGGAAAGCGAGCCACCTACATTCGCGACTGGAACCTCTGGCTGCGTGATGTGGAGACGAACCAGGAGAAGCAGCTCACCTCCGATGGCGTTAAATATTTCGGCTACGCGACCGACAATGCCGGATGGAGCAGCAGCGACCGCGCGATCGTCCTATGGGCGCCCGATTCGAAAAAGATAGCGACCTATCAGCAGGACGAGCGCGAAGTCGGCGAGATGTATCTGGTCAGCACACCCGTGAATCCTGTGACCCATCCGGCGCTCCGCGTCTCGAAGTTCCCGCTCCCGGGCGACCCCGTCATGGCTATGCTCCATCGCGTCATCATCGAGGCGGACACCGGACGCGTGGTCCGACTGCAGATGGAGCCTGATTATCACCGCGCGACCCTTGGCGACAACTTCAGTCTGCGTGATATGCAATGGAGCCCTGACGGTTCCAAGCTCGCGTTTATTTCCACGTCGCGCGACCACAAGCAGGCAGTGTTGCGCGTCGCCGATGCCGCCACCGGCGCGGTACGCACCGTCTTCGAGGAAAAGGTGCAGACTCAGTACGAGTCACGCATCCAGTGCCAGGTGCTCTGGACCACCAACGAGTTCCTTTGGTACTCCGAGCGCGACAACTGGGGACAGATCTATCTCTACGACCTGAACACCGGCAAGCTGAAAAACCAGATCACAACCGGTGAGGGCCCGGTGATGCAGCTGGTGCGCCTGGACGAGAAGAACCGAACCCTCTGGTTCGAGGCACAGGGCCGCGAGAAGGAGCAGGACCCGTATTTCCGGCATTATTATCGCGTCGGCATGGACGGTAAGAATTACGTATCCCTCACGCCGGACGACGGGGATCACACGATCCAGCTCTCGCCTTCGGGCCGCTACTTGGTCGACACCTATTCCAAGCCCGACGTGGCGCCTGCCGTCACGCTGCGAGACGGTGACGGGAAGCTGATCCTGCAGTTGGAGAAGGCGGACATCTCGAAGCTCCTGGCCACCGGCTGGAAGCCGCCGATTCCGATAAAGATGACGGCGCACGACGGCAAGACGGACATCTATGGCCTGATGTTCCAGCCGACCAATCTCGATCCCAAGAAGAAGTACCCGATTATCAACAACATCTATCCGGGTCCGCAGACCGGCAGCACCGGAAGCCGCTCATTCAGCGCGGCGCGCGGCGACCGGCAGGCGCTTGCGGAGTTGGGCTTCGTCGTTGTGACCATCGACGGGATGGGCACTCCGGGCCGCTCGAAGGCGTTCCAGGATGCCTACTACGGCGCGATGGGCCGTGACAATACGATCCCGGATCAGATCGCGGGAATGAAGGAACTCGCCCAGCGTTATCCTTTTATCGATATCGACCGCGCCGGAATCTGGGGCCACTCTGGGGGCGGCTTCGCCACGACCACCGCGATGTTCCGCTTTCCGGACTTCTTCAAGGCCGGCATCGCCGAATCAGGAAATCATGACCAGCGTATCAATGAGGACGACTGGGGTGAGCGATATCAGGGGTTGGTGGTGCGCAACGCGGACGGCACCGACAACTACGATGCCGAGGCAAACGAGAACTTCGCCAAGAATCTGAAGGGGCACCTCCTTCTCGCTCACGGCACGATGGACACCAACGTGCCTCCTTATCAGACGCTGATGATTGTGGACGCGCTGATCAAGGCCAACAAAGATTTCGACCTGATCATGCTTCCCAATCAGAACCACGGCTACGGCACCGCGTCGTCGTACATGATGCGCCGCCGCTGGGACTACTTTGTGAAATGGCTCCTCGGCGCCGAACCGCCCAAGGAATACCAGATGCAGCAGCCAACCGGCGGCCGTGGAGGCGCGCCCCCCGGCCAGATGCCGCGCCAACACCCAGGGCCTGCGCCTATGAGCGCTAATGGCTCGCTACCACACCTGGACTTGGACCTGGACCTCGACGTGGACTTGGACCATTCTGCCCGACGTTAGCATTCGCAAGCTTGAGGAAGTCGACCAAGTTGTGTTCTCAACCGTTAGGATGCTCTCGAAAATGTGTCGAGCAGAAGGACATCCAAGTCCAGGTCCACGTGGGGGAAGCGGATTGAGTTCAGAAGTCTTGACCCTCCCTAATGCACAACTGCCTTCATTTTCACCAAGCTCCAAATGGTCCGTTCTGTGCGGCCGGTCGTACGAATAGACCCAGAATCTCAGGACTACTGATGTGCCGGAAACGGGCCTGATACTGATTCCAGCCCGAGACCGACCGGTCTCACCATGCATTTTGCTGATATCGATATAACATGCTGAAAACAAATATGTTTCTATGGATACAGGCAATGATTTCCTGAGACCATCCAAGATTGGTATCAGGAAAGAATCCTTCACATTTTCCATTTCTCAATCAAATCAACAACTTAGCTATATGGCATCAGCAGTCCTGAATCTTGAGCCATTCCTCGCCGACCGCTTTGAGCGGTTCACAACCCCCGGCTTCCTCTCTGTCGCCGGGAAACAGGGGGAATAGGAATACTCTCCCTTTTCCGACATCCGAGGTGTATATCATCATGTGGTAGCACAAGGAAGATCACCCTTAGCCACGGAGAGCATGCTATGAAACTGACCGCAAAGAAAATCCCCGATGAGTTTATCCGCGCTATTCCCAGAGGGTTTCGATTAGTCAGCAAGCAGGGGCGCGATTTTCTTTTGGTTGAGTCTCTGTTCTGCCCCAATGGCCATAACCTGGTTGTCGATAGTGTCAGGATTCACGATGAGGCATCGATCAAACTGAAGATCGTCGTTGATCATGAACCGGGGCTTCTCTTTGTCGATGCGTTCTGGGGCAGCCACTCCAGACTATTCAGTTTCATTCCAAAGGTTTCGGGTAAAGAACCGATGTTTGCCGAAACCTCTTGTCCTTACTGTGGCGCGGTGATGACCGAGCGCTATGCCTGCGCGCAAAAAGGGTGCGGATCAGAGAAGGGCATACTGCTCCTGCTTCCGGGCGGCAAAAACAAGATCCACGTGTGTGCCAGATTGGGATGTCCCGGCCACGTGCTTGACATCATCGATATGCCCCAAAAACTGGTTCGATCCATCAGCGTAATCAATTACTTTGGCGCCGGCAGCACCGACTTGTTTGGAGGCATCTAGTCCTACTACGTTAGGTTCTTTTACGGATGATCCTGAAAAGGCCCAATAGCGCTGCGCATCCAGTACGGTTTTCGCGCCTCAGGAACCAGAGATTCAAACTCTTTTTCTGACCAATAACGACGGGCATTTGATCATCATCTAACGTAGTAGTCCTAGGAGCCTCTCCTTATTCTCGGAAGCTCCTAGCCCGCATTAGTCATGAAGCTTCTACTGCAGCCGCGGATTTGGGCATTCTAACGTGCGTCCTCAGGCCTCGCCCCCCGCGACGTAGCTGCGGGCACATTATGCTACGATACTGCCGAATCGCAATACTGGAGGATTACTTTGCAGCCTTTACGAGGTAGACCGATGACCGGAAAACTCTCGCGCTTGCATGCGTTCGCGTTTTTGCTTTGCCTCACAACCCTTGTTGGCGCTCAAACGCCGCAAAGAACCTACACCCAGGCCGACATCCTTCGGGGTGCCTATGGGCCTTATCGTGCCAACAACGACCTGCTTTTCTATGACCTCGATGTTCGAGTTGATCCCGAGAAGAAGTTCATCAGCGGGAAGAACACGATTCGTTTCAGGATGTTGAAGGATGACTCGCGCATCCAACTGGACCTGGTTTCCACTCTGAACGTCGACAAGATTCTCTTCAGCTCGACCCAGCTGAAATACGAGCGCCAATTCAACGCTGTATTTGTGGATTTTCCCGAGACACTCAAGAAAAACACCGTGTACTCGATCGAGTTTTATTACTCCGGTAACCCGGTATCAACCGGACGGTTTGGCGGCATAGCTTTCAGAAAGGATCCTTCGGGCCATGATTGGATCAATACGGCCTGCCAGGGAATCGGCGCCCTCGTCTGGTGGCCGAACAAGGACCAACAGCGTGATGAAGTTGAAAACATGCGTCTCAGCGTAGAGATTCCCAGCACCCTGGTAGACGTGTCCAACGGGCAGTTCCTGGGCAAGACCGACATAGGTAACGGGTACACCCGATGGGACTGGTTCATTCACTATCCCATCAACAACTACTGTGTATCGCTGAATATCGGCAACTATGTCCACTTCAGCGATAAGCTCGATGATATGACGCTCAATTTCTATTGCCTCCCGGAAAATCTGGATAAGGCCAGGAAACAATTCGCGCAGGCCAGGACGATGCTCCAGTGCTATCAGAAATATTTCGGGCCGTACCCGTTCAAGAAGGACGGCTATAAGCTGATCGAGGTTCCTTACTCCGGCATGGAGCATCAAAGCGCCGTCACTTACGGGAACCACTTTGCCAACGGATATCTCGAGAGGGATTGGACCGGCGTTGGCGTCAGTCTAAAGTTCGATTTCATCATCATTCACGAAAGCGCGCATGAATGGTTCGGCAACAGCATCACGGCGGCGGATACCTCCGACGAGTGGATCCACGAAGGTTGGGGCACTTATGCCGAGTGCGTGTATGTAGAATACATGTTTGGCCATGAGGATGCTCTGAAGTACGTCAACGGTTACAAGACCCACGTCCAAAACCGGCAGCCTGTCATCTCACAGCCCGGTGTAAATAGCACGCCGCCTCAGGACATGTACTTCAAAGGCGCGCTTTTCCTCAACACCCTTCGTAGCATGATCGACAATGACGCTCGCTGGTGGAAGCTGGTGCGCGATTTTTATGACCACTTTAAATATCAAAATATAATGACTGAGGACGTGGTGAAGTTCTTCAATGAGAAAACCGGAATGAACCTCATCCCCATTTTCGACCAATATCTCCGTCACATCGACCTGCCGGTTCTCGAATTGCAGTTTCTAGACGACGGCAGCGTTTCCTACCGTTGGAAAGCCGACGAGAAGGGGTTTGCCATGCCTGTGAAAGTCGGAAGAAGGGACAATTGGCAGATCATCCAGCCCACCACGGAGTGGAAAACGATGAAATCGGCAGTGAAGAAGGAGGATTTTGAAGTGGCAACCGACCTGTTTTATGTCAATGTGACCAAGAAGCAGGTGAGTCCGGTGAAACACCAGCACTCCACAGAATGACCGACTGCTGAGTGCCAAGGCCATGAGGGCCGGCATTCGGGTCGGTGTAAGCCAGAAACCAAGGAGTCGTTATGAAACGAATTGCTTTCATGACCGTCGCAGGCATTCTGTTCCTTGGCGCGGCCGCACTCGCGGGCGTGCCGGGCAGGTTCATGCATTATCCCGACATCAGCGGCGATACTATTATCTTCAGCTATGAAGGCGACCTCTTTTCGGTGAGCGCGGCGGGCGGGCCCGCGCGCCGGCTGACGAATTACCCCGGTACGGAGGATGCGGCCAAGATCTCGCGTGACGGGAAGTGGGTTGCGTTCACAGGAAGCTATGACGGCTCGCCGAACATTTATGTAATTCCGATTGACGGCGGCGTGCCGCGGCGGGTGACCTGGAGCGGCGCAGGAGTCCAGGCGGTCGCTTGGACTCCGGACGGAAAGAAGATCATTTATCGCGCCGGTCAGGAGGCGAACTATCGCTCGATCATCAAGCTGTACGCGGTCTCGCCCGAGGGCGAACTGGCCGAGCCGCTCCCGGTCGAGCGCGGCATCCTCTGTTCGTTTTCGCCCGATGGCAGCAAGATGGTGTACAACCGGCGCGGCAACGAGGAATACTACTGGAAGCGTTACAAGGGCGGGCAATACACCGACATATGGTTGTACGACTTTGGCACGAAGCGGTTTGCGCCGCTCACGGACTACGTCGGCAAAAATGCCTACCCGATGTGGATCGGCAACCGCATGTACTTTGTGTCGGATCGCGGGTCGAACGGAATTGCCAACCTGTACACCTACGACTTCGCCAGCAAGAAAATCGATCAAGTTACGAAATACGCCGATTTCGACGTCCAGATGCCGTCGACCGACGGCAAGCGGATCGTCTATATGCAGGCAGGCTATATTCACGTGCTGGAAGCGGCGACCAACGCCGACAGGAAGATCGCGGTGGACATCCCGAGCGACCGCTGGCAGCTTGCCGAGCGAACGGTCAACCCGCGCGATTACATCCAGGCCATGGGCGTATCGAACGACGGCAAGACGGCAGTGTTCGAGGCACGTGGCGACATCTACCTCGCGCCTACCGACGATTCCCAGCCGCCCGAGAACCTGACGGATACGCCGAAATCGCGCGAGCGCTTCCCGCAGTTGTCCCCCGACGGCAAGCGAGTGGCGTTCTATTCGGACAAGACCGGCGAGTACCAGATGTATATGATGGAGCCGTCCGGGAACAGGGCGTGGGAGCCACTGACAACGACGCTCGACCGCGCCGTGTATCACCTCGAATGGT
>JBEKYG010000108.1:0-9959 GCA_049511215.1 Acidobacteriota bacterium
AGGTGCGCGGCACGTGGCTGTGCCACCGCCAGATTCACAGAGAGCATCAGGCAGGTGGACCACACCATCACTGTGCTGCGCCGAAGCACCGGGAACCGGCATGACGTTCGAGGAGCCACCCGTTCACACCGGGGTACAAAGAGAATGAACTGAGAATTGAAAGGCAGCCTCTCGCAAATTGCTGACGAGGATATGAACGACAGAAGGCAGGCATGAAACTGCGCACAGCTCTTCGCAAGCCAGGGAAAGGGATTCACTTCGATTTGGGACACCCTCCTTCTTTCAGGCCTGGCTAAAGTGTACCAAAACTCCCAAGCCTCGGCGAGAGTGGCGTAGGGGATTACGCGCTCGGGCGTCCGGCGCCAGTTTTCGCATTCTAAAGGCCATCTGATTTTCCCGATTCAGTTGGCGCTTTGGCTATTTAAGCGGCATTCTGGCTATCCTGTGATATCGTTTGAGCCTACAATCCCCAGCGTGCGTTGTTAACGCCTCGAGGTTTACATAATGCCCCATATCAGAAGCTGCCGTGCTTCGGAAGGAAGGTAGCATCGGGTCGATTTTGCAGTTTATTTCATCTACCGCGGCCTTCGGCCGCAACCAAAGTTGAGAAGACCCGAGGAATTCTGCCTGATGTCCAGGATCCTGCCTGATGCCAGTAAGTATCCACGATTCTGCTTTGGCCTGATGGAAAATGCCGCGTCCGTGGAAATCTGCAAAAGGCGCGGATTTCCACCGCCGCTTGGAAAAGTCTCGCCAAACAACGGCGCGACTTTCCCACATTTCCCACAGGCCCTACTGGTTTTTCTCTTTTGACCAATAAAAAACACAACCCGGATTCTTGGATTTGCGCCAGAGACCATTGTGTTTTGTCCTAGTCGAAAAAAAACCGCAGTTATTGCTCACGTAGCGGCCAGGTGCTCCCTCCGGCGATGACAGCTAATCAAAAAACCTGCTGTCATCTGAATACCTCCTGATTCAAAATCAGAAGATACCGCCTTATCTAAGGTCCCAAAGATTGGGACTGGCGCCATGAGTCAGAGGCACTCTGCTCATTCCACAGAGGGAGCCCCATGGATTTATTTGTAGGCAAACATGAAAAAAAGATCAATGCCACGCTGGGATGTTTCGATCGGATGCTCTTTCGCGGTTACCTGCCGATTCAATCCGGCTGGGCCATGGCTCAGTTTCTCAATCAGAAAGATATCCGCTGCCCGAATCTGAAAGACTTTTTGTCGGAGAACGCCGGCCGGATCAACGATCACGCCAAAACCATGGCCAAGAAACTCGGCCGTCCTTTTCAGTACTTGACCGCCCCTACTCGAAAGGAAGACCTGGCCCGGAAGATGGCCGAGAAAGAAGGAATCAAGCACGGATTGGCCTGCATCTTCTCGGTGCTGGAGCCGTGCCGGTCGTTTTCCTTCCGGTTTAAGACGGGCCATCCGTTTGTCCAGTCTGCCAGAAGGAAATGCCTGTTTCTCTACTTCTACTTCATGGACCGGGATTTCGGTTTGATCCACGTGAAGCTGCAGACCTGGTTTCGCATGCAGGTCCAGGTCTGCGTCAACGGGCACGAGTGGTTGGCGCGCAAGTTCATCGCCAATAGGATTTCCTTCACCAAACACGACAACGTCTTCGTCCGCGTCGAAGACTGGCGACGCGCGCAGAAGTTCGCGGATCGTTTTGCTGGCCTAAACTGGCCGCGGATCCTGGAACGATATGCGCGCTCTGTAAATCCCCTTTTGAAGGATTTGCTCCATGGGTACCAACACTACTGGGTGACGTCTCAGAGCGAGTACTCGACCGATATCATCTTCCAATCCTCTTCTGACCTGAGGGAACTCTTCCCCCGTTTACTCAGCCACAGCACCTTGTGTTTTGGCGCCAAGGAGGTGATGAGCTTTCTTGGAAAGAAATTGCACGGAAATTTCGAAGGCGAAATCCTCAGCGACATGAATGCGCTGTGCCGACGGATTCCCGGCGCAAGGATCAAACATCGCGTCAAAGAGAACTGGCTGAAAATGTACGACAAGGCCGGTTCGGTTCTTCGGGTCGAGATGGTCATTAACAACCCCGAGGAATTTAAAGTCAGAAAGAAAGTCGCCCGCAAGGGCGAGGAAGGCATGGAGTGGGTTCCTATGAGGAAGGGGGTGGCCTATCTCTTTCGCTACCTCGAGGTCTCCCGGCGGGCAAACCAGAGATAACTGGACGCACTGGCTGTCGTCGACGATCCCACGCCCGCGATCCAACAACTCGACGACGTCACCACACGGAAAACCACGGTATCCGGGCGCGGCGTACGAGCTTTCAATCCGCTTTCCCGGGATGACACTCTGCTCTTCAAAGCGATGATGGCGGGAGAGCACTGTATCCGCGGACTCTCCAATGCCGACATACGTGCGCACCTCGAAGGTTCCCTGCACTTACGAGATCTCGCCAATAATCCAAAACGCCAAAGCGCCAAGGTCAGCCGAATCCTGAGTCGCTTTCACGCCCACAAACTCATTGCCAAGATACCGCGCACCCGAAGATGGAGAGTGACTGATCGAGGCCGGCGGGTCATGGCAGCCTCGTTGTGCCTGCGGAATGCTGCGTTTCCTGAACTATATCAAAAAGCCGTTGCAGCATGATTTTTCTTGCATAAAAGCAAAGAAGTCATGGATAAAGACTCTTTCCTAATTTGCGGAATTTGTAGAAATTTTCGGAAATTTTCCGCAAAACGGCAGTTTATTGTAATTTCAGAACTTACAAGCAATTGTGAGGATGGCTCAATGAACCACAAACAGACCTGTAGGTCGTTGTGAACCATCCCAGTTTGCTGTTTCAGAGCGTGGGATCGATGCCGATCCGGTCATTCACCGCTCCCCGCAACCGTTGCTTGCATCGAAGGTACCTTTCTGTTCTCTGAACGGAGACGTGACTAAGGTGCTCGATGCCTAAAAATAAGATGACTCCGATGGTGCGGTTTGCGCTCTACTTTCTGCGTATCTATCTGATCGTCCTGTTCGCGCTGCTTGTGTTCCGATTCCTGCAGATTTTATGCTAGGAAATAAGCATTCTGATTTTCCAGCGCATCCATGAATTCGCCGGAGGCACGACCTATCCCCTCTTTCGCTTTTGGACCTGCATTTCCATTGGCTCTGTTACGTGGCATGCACCTGGACAATGTTTTGTCCCTTCACAGCCAGCTTAACCGAACCGACAAAGGGCCGGGTGTCGCCGCCGGGACGCCCCATTTCAAATCCCTCCATCCCAGGGGCTTTTGCGCATTGAGACGGATTCGCCGGTGAGGAGGTATTCATCCACGCTGAGATGTTCGCTTGACAGCCGCATGCCGTCGGAAGAGACCCGGGCGGCTTTCGGCGATGAGAGCGATGTCCTAGCAAACCACGTCGCGACCTGCGATGCGCTGCTGCCCGCCGTCCGGAATGTTAGCGGGGGCGATGGAAACGTCGGCATTATTCGTAACGCGGTTCGCGCCATTACCCTACTTGAGCCCCGCTTCCGAGCATGGGTGCTGCTGCCGTTCATGCTCTGAGACAATGTGTTGAGCTAATGAATCCTCTTTAGCACGTCCTTGATCGCCCTATCTAAGTCCTTACGGCTGGCGCCAATTTCATAACCCTTTCCTTTGGTGGCCCCTGCCAGGTCATATGGGTAAAACCCGAAATACCTGATCCGCCCCCCCATTGAAGCATGATCCGCAACTTGCAATGCAAAGCACTGGACATGTGCAGATCGTGCCAACTTCTTAATCTCAGAATATCTCGTCACACTGCCAGAATCGTTGCCTTCTCCGATGATAATCAGGACTTTTGAGCCTGAATCGCTTCTCTCCTTAAGCTTTAGCAATCCAGCATTAAGCGCATCATTGAGGAGCGTTCGATTTCTCTTACTGCTTTCAACATCCAATTCAATTTGTGCAGCAACCTTATTGCGCTCGGTTTCGAGCGGAGACCAGTCTTGCAGTAGTTCAATTTTGTCAGAATATTTTATGACAAACCCCTCTGTGGCCATGCCGTAAAACCGGTCAAGGATGGAATTAACAACTTCACGTTCAAACTCAATTACCCTTTTTTGATGCGCGCTGGTATCAACTAGCATGCCCAAAAACAGCTCTGATTTTGTGCCGGATTCAGCTTGATCCCGCGCACAAAGTAAAATACATGAAGCCGCAGTTCCAAGAGAACAAATAAGAAGACGCATGGTCATTCCCGATGTTATTTTACGCTTCATTTCGGCCCCCTCTTCGCTCTGCATATCATGTGGCCAGAAGGCTCCGCCGTGGTGGGCATCGCAGATCATGGACTCTCATTGCATTATCTTTTTCCCAACGGAAAAGTTGATTTGTTCGACGCTGAGCATGAAGGCTGCCAGGGCCTGGCGGTAGGCAAGCTGAGTCGCCCGGTAGCTCCGTTCGGCGTCAAGCAGTTCGAGCAGGCTCGCTGCGCCTCTCTGATAGGCATAATTGCTGATTTCTCGCGATTGCGTAGACTGGCTGAGGTAGCCTGATTCGTAGAGTGAGGCCACCTGCTCATTGGTTTGATAGCCGGCGTACCCGCTTCTGACATCAGTCAGAACCGCGACGCGCGCTGCCTCCGCTGATTCCAAAGCCTGGTTGACCGCCACCTTGCTGCGAGCGATTTCACCTTGCTTCCGATCGTGAATAGGAATTTCGATCGAAAGGCCGAAGCCGATGCCATTGATTGTACCGTTCCGCTTGTATTCCGATTCCACAGTGAGGTCCCGCGCGCGATTCCCATAGGCCAGTGTCGCCGTGTCGCTGGCAAGTTTGACTGCGCTCTGCGCCGTCAGAAAGTCCGGGCGTGAGAGCAGCGCCTCTTTTTCGAGATCAACCTGAGTGACGTTGTACCTGGTGTGCTTCAGCTCTCCAATCAGATCGAAGTCCTCGGGGACAGTGTCGTATCCGACCAGTTGCCGCAGTGCGGCCTTGCCCTGCACCAGCGCCACTTTCGCTGAAGAAACGTCCTGCTCGAACTGAAGCTGTTGCAACGTGATTTTGAGGTAATCCGCTTCGGATATATCCCCCGACTGCAACCGCTGTTTGTTGATATCCACGACCTGCGAGAAGTTCTTTAGATTTTCCCTGGCAAATTCCAGATTGGATTTCGCCAGCAGGATGGTTATGAATGCCTGAGCCACCTGAAATCTCAGCTGGCGCTCGTTGTCGGCGATGGCTTTTATCGTTACGTCAGTGGTGTCCTGAGCGATCTGGACCCTTTGCAGCCTCTTTCCGCCGCGCTCAATAGTGTAGGTGACCGAGTTGGAGAACTCCTGGTTGGTTCGGAGGTTCTGCAGAGTAAGGTTGCTCGGACTGAAGATTTGAAAATCCTCGTTCAAGTTGGAGAAGACGGGATTCGGTTTGAGAGCGGCTGTGATTTCATTGGCTCTCGCCTGATCGACGGCGAGGCGTTGTGCGCGCAGAGCTTGATTGTGTTCAATCGCCAAACGCGTCGCGTCTTCCAAGGTGACCTCCACTGACGTTGGTGTCGTGTTGTCCTGTGGGGGAGAAGCGTGTTCGCACCTGGCGTCGGGCGTAAGGACGCAGAGGGCCAAGAAGAGAGATACGCTTGCGAACCCAATTGATCCTGAAGCCATGGATGTTCTCCTTGTCTGTTTATGCGAATCCACCAGCCCCTTTCCAACGGTGATTGTGCCCTCTCTTCGCGCCTATGTGGATTTCTAGGCTCGCCGCTGACGCGATCGCTCTCGACGCCGTTTGGCAAGTTGACAGAGCGAGCGTGCAAACGCCGCCGCTTTGAGAAGTTGTAGCGCTGGACTTTGTGTGCGGCATTCGCGGCTCACCGACCCCCGGCAACGCCGTGAGGCAGTGCAATCCCCGGCTCGCCAGGCGGCAGCTCTTTACTGACCTGGTTTGTCCACAGGCGGCGGATCTTGTTTCTTTTCCGCAGCAGCTTCTTCCTCCCATGTCTTGGCCAGCTCGCTGGAGGCCTTCTTGAATTCCGCGATTCCTCTCCCCAGCGACTTTCCTATCTCCGGCAGCTTCCTTGGCCCAAAGACAATTAATGCAATCACTAAGATAACCAAGATTTCTGGAAAACCCAGATTGCCCATACCCCCACCTTTCGGCTTACGCTATTTGCAGGGCCCGGCACCGTGCGATTTTTTCGTGCAGTGCGCTCCCTGCCTGATCGATCCTGGTGATAAAATAGAAACTGACTTTGTTCCGAGGATCAACAATGCCTATTGATAATCCTAAGGAAATTGATGAGCTGTTATCATTCTTCCAGCGATGGCGCGGCAGGAATCTCGACGTCGTGATCAGCCTGTTCGAAGGCTTCACCCAGCGAGAGCAATTGCGCGTGATGGAAGTGGCACCCCCCTGCGGTTCCCCCACGTTGGTACGACTTACCAATGCCAGCCTGCATCGGGAGATCGACTTGGACCTCGAGCAGTTTTCCTTCGCGGCCATTTCTCCCGACGGGAAGACAGTCGAGATCCGGCGGCTCCTTGGGGGCCTGGCAGGATTCCGGCTTCTGGCGTCTGTGCAGGAATAGGTCTCGGCCATCGCTATTCTCCAGGAAGGATTCCCGTGCCTTCGTCCGCCGATGGCGCAGCAGCCTGCGGCACGCTGTTGCGGTGGACCAGGGCATATAAAACCGGCAGAACGAGTAGAATGAAGATGGGAGAAACCACCATCCCTCCCACTACCACTCGCGCCAGCGGCCGTTGAGTCTCCGAACCTATTCCGGTGGCGATTGAGGCCGGGAGCAGGCCGAAGGCGGCTGCAAAGGCCGTCATCAATACCGGCCGCATCAGTAGTTGCGCGCCCCGGGTGACAGCATCATGGAGCCGCACCCCTTGATGGCGCAGAGTGTTGATCGATGACACCAGGATCACGCCATCCAGGACCGCCACACCGAAAAGAGAGATGAACCCCACGGCGGCCGAAATGCTGAAATTAGTATTCGTCAGCAGCAGGGCGACGATCCCTCCGATCATAACCGGCAGCACCGCGCCTATGACCAGAAACGCGTCGACCATGCTGCGGAAGTTGCTATAAAGCAGCACGAAGATCAGGAAGAGGCTTATGGGAACCACGATTTTTAGCCGTGTCACTGCTTCCTGCAGTGACTGAAACTGGCCCGCCCACGTGAAGTGGTAGCCTGGAGGAAGGGTTACCAGCCGCCGGATCTTGGCGTCGGCTTCCGAGATCGTACTTTCCAGATCTCGACCGCGGATGCTGAACTTGATCGGAAGGTAGCGGCCGTTGTCTTCCCGGTAGATGGAGGCAGCGCCCATCTCTCGGGAAACATCTGCCACCATTTTCAAAGGAATGTGCCCGCCATCGGGAGTGCTGACGGGAATATTGGCTATCGCCTCCGGGTCCTGGCGGTATTGCGGCAGAAAGCGCACGACAACGTCAAAGCGCCGATCTCCATCCAGGACCTGCGTCACTGCCTGCCCGCCAATGGCCGCCTGGACGATGCCGTTGATGTCCGCCGGCAAAACACCATACCGGGCTGCCTCCCGCCGGTTCACCCGGATCAGCAGGTTGGGCTGTCCGAGCATTTGATAAACGCCCAGATCCGAAATGCCTGGGACAGTCTTTATCGCCTCTTCGATCTGGACGGCCTTTTTCTCCAGTGTCTGCAGATCCTCCCCGAACAGTTTAATGGAGTTCTCTCCCTTCACACCCGACATGGCTTCGGCAACGTTATCTTCGATATTCTGGGAGAAGTTGGTTTTCAACCCGGGATACTGGCTCAAATCCGCTTCCATTTGGCGAACCAATTTCAGCTTGGTCATTCCTTCGGACCACTGCTCGCGAGGCTTCAGGTTGATGAAGTAATCGCAGTTGAAATAACTGACCGGGTCCGTTCCGTCATCCGGACGGCCCAACTGGCTCACGACATCGGCCACCTCCGGATAACTTTTGAACTTATTGCGTATCTGGTTGACGAGTTCGTTGGCATAGCTAAACGAGATTGTGTTGGGCATTTCGGTGCGCGCCCACAGATTTCCCTCTTCCAGTTTGGGCATGAACTCACCGCCGATGAACGGGAGAGCCGCGACGGCTAGAATCAAAGTCAAAGCGTTTGCTCCCAGCGTGAGAACCGGACGCCGCAATACGGTGGGCAGGAGCCGGACGTATAGCTTCTTGAGAGCACGCACGAGAACCGTTTCGCGCTCACTTTCGCTAGGCTTCAGCACTAATGACGACATCACGGGAGAAAAAGTAAGCGCCAGCAGCAAGGCGCCTGTCAGCGCGAAACCATAGGTGAGCGCCATCGGCCCGAAGATCTTTCCTTCGACGCCCTGCATTGTGAAAAGTGGGATAAACGCGGCGACAATGATAGCAGTCGAGAAGAAGATCGGCTTGGCCACACCCAAAGCCGCGAGCACAATGGTGCGCCGGATGTTGTGGCGGTATGGATTCGGCTCGGATAGAAATCGATAGATATTCTCGACCATGACCACCGACGCGCTCACGATGATGCCGAAGTCGATGGCCCCCATCGAGATCAGATTGGCCGAATCTCCCCGCAGCACCATCACGATGAACGTGAAAAGCAGAGACAACGGAATGGTCAACGCCACGACCAGGGAAGCTCTGAGATCTCCCAGAAACGCCAGAAGAATTATCCCCACCAGAACCATGCCATAGACCAGAGTGTGGGTGACCGTATGGGTCGTTACATTGATCAGATCAGTCCGGTCGTAATACGGGACGATGCGCATGCCCCTGGGCAGAATCCCGTCGTTCAGTAGTCGCACTTTCTCGCGCACCCGTTCCAAAGTAGGCAGCGATTTCTCACCGCGGCGCATCAAAACGATCCCTTGCACGATGTCCGGCTGTTCGTTTCTGCCCACGCGGCCCATGAGCACTTTGTGTCCGAGTTCCACCGATCCCAGCTGCTTGATATAAATCGGCGTCCCGTTTTTCGCGGACACAACGACGTTGCCGATATCATCAAGGCCTTTGAACAATCCGATGCCACGCACGTTGTAGCTCTGAACGCCCAGTTCAAGGTAGTTGGCGCCGACATTCGCGTTGCTGTTGGTCAGAGCGCTTATCACCTGGGGCACCGACAGGCCGAATGCGATCAGCTTATTAGGGTCAAGGTTGACGTGGAATTCCTTGGTCGGCCCACCAAAACTGACGACGTCAATAACTCCCGGGATTTGCTTGAATTGTCGTTCGAGGATCCAGTCCTGGGCCGTCTTGAGATCCATGAGACTGTAAGCCTCTCCCACAAGCTGATAGCGATAGATCTCGCCGATCGCCGACCATGGAGATAATTCGGGCTGTACTCCCTGCGGGAGAGGGACCATTTGGATTCTATTGATGACTTCCTGCCGGTCCGCCCAATAGTCGGTTTCGAAAGTGAAGTAGCACTTGATGTCGGTCAAGCCAAACAGCGAAATGGAGCGGATATGATCCAGTCCCGGCATGCCGTTCAGCTGGGTTTCGAGTGGCACCGTGATCTGACGTTCCATTTCCTCGGCACTCCAGCCGGAATTCTGAGCAATCACTTCCACCGTGGGGGGCGAGGGATCCGGATAGGCTTCGATATCCAGGTGCTTGAAAGCATAGAGTCCGCCGACCAAAAGAATCACCGACAGGCCGATCACCAGGAGCCGCTCGCGCAGTATGAAATCGATGAGTTTTCCGATCATTCTCTTGCTTCAACCCGATTGAATTTTGGTGAATTCCGCTGCCCCAGGCATCGTCCTGAGGAGCGGGGTGAATCCGTCTCCTTACTTGAGCACCTCGTTGAGCAGTAGGCTCCCGCGCGTGGCGATCCGCTCGCCCGGCTGCAACCCGGATGCCACCGCGACATGGCCTTGCATTTCGCGCTTCACCTGAATCTGGCGGCGGCGAAACCGTGCCGGCCCTTCTTCAACGAAAACCACGCTGCTGTTTCCCTCGGTGATGACAGCTGCAGCGGGAACCAGCGGGAAGGATTGTGCTGCTG